>CAMWIL010000004.1 GCA_947174325.1 uncultured Clostridia bacterium | reverse complement strand
TTATAGCTCACTAATTGCCAAATATCAAGTTTTGAAAATAATAATTCTATATAAAATATTTATATTTAGTCATTTAAGCAAAGTATTTCGACAGGGTCAAGATCTAAGACTTTACACAAGTTGGCGAAAGTGTCAAGCGAAGGCATTATTTTGCCTTTCAAGTAATCCGTCATAGTTTGAGGTCTTACGCCTATTTTCCTAGCAATTTCAGCCTGCGATTGCCCGCTAAATTTAATTACTTCTTTAACAATCTCTTGAAATTTTAATTTAATTTGCTCTGATGTTATCATAATTCAATAATGTCCTAAATTTTAATGATATTTATTTTATCAGTTCCAAACTGAAAAACGCTTGACTATCAGTTTTAGACTGATGTATAATGCTAAAAAATAACGTAAAGGAGGTAAAACTATGGAACATTATAAATCTTCTGCAATTATGCAAATGCTTATTGGCGCAAGGGGAAACCTTGAATCTATTCGCCTAAGTGAAAAACACCAAAAGGCGCAAAGAAAATCATTAGATAAAATTATTGAATTGGAAAAACAGTTGAAAAAATACCCGCAAATTTTAGAGTTGTATAAAGAGGTACAAGAGGCTTCTAACCTCGAGTACCTTTTATACTCCGAAGAAGTGTACAAAGAAGCCTTTGCCTTTGGTTTAGCGATAGGACAAGAAGTGTTTAGTAAATAAAACTCCCCTCTATATAAAAGCAGACGAATAAAATCACAACAACGGCGCAATGACTTCGCATATTTTTTGATAGCCCTTTGCATTTGGGTGAAGTCCGTCGTAAGTGTAATTTTCGTCGAATTCGCCATTCTCGTCTACTACGCTCGAATAGGTGTCCGCGTATATCACGCCTTGCGTTTCGCACGTCTGTTTGAGATATTCGTTTACGCTGACGATATCCGAATTCTTTCGTATTCCGACCATATTTGCATTTATGCTTTTCTTGACCGGCAGAAGCGAACTTACTACGACGTTTTCCACTCCGCTGTCCTTGCATTTAGATACCGCCATATTGATATAACTTACTATCTCCTGCGGTTCTCTTGCCAATGCCAAATCGTTCGTGCCTACCAAAATAAATACGGTAGAGGGCGATATATTGAGCGCGTTGTCGTCAAGTCTTTCGCACATTCGGTTGGAATGGTCTCCGCTGATACCTCTGTTGTATACGATTTTCCCTTCTATATCCAACATTTCAGTAGGAAAAATTTCTATTATCGAATCGCCTATCAAAACTATCTGTCCCTTCTTCGCGCTCTCGTTGAGCAAAGTAAAGTTATCTTTCTTGGTATTTTTGACGACGTCATAAACGTCGCTTCCCTTAGCGCAACCGACAAAAGCCGAAACGCTTACGCACAATACCATAATAACGCAAATGATATAAATAAACGGTTTTCTAGATGATTTCAAAATTTTCCCTCTTATCCTTATTCGATTTATTATTGATATTGTAACACATTTTACTACGCATTAAAAGACTTATTCAAAAAAAATTGCCGTCCGAAGACGGCATTTTTTATAGCGAAGTATAAAGTTGTTTGTATGGATTTGCCGAATCGGCAGTGAGGACGTAAAAGCTTTTTTCCATTATATCTTTGGGCTCTCCGCCGAAATACGAGCAATATTCTTGCACGTATTTTTCTATTTCTTGCAAATCCTCGGCGTTTGCTTTCCTTGATATTATCTGCGGAGGCAGATCGGGCAATTCGTCGCTTCTTAAAATGATCTTTCCTCCGTGCATACCGTTGCCGGTAAAATAACCTACGTTGGTCTTGCTGTCGGTGTTTACGCCCAACACGAGTATTATTCCGCCCGCTTGATATTCTCCGAGAAAACTTCCCGCTTTCCCGCCTATCACCAGCACGGGAAATTTATCTTTGTACGCTTTCATATGAATACCTGCTCGATAGCCTGCGTCGCCTTTGATAAAAATCTTACCTCCGCGCATTGCGTAACCCGTCGCGTCTCCGCTATTGCCGTGAATGATTATAATTCCGTCGTTCATAGTGTCGCCGACCGCGTCTTGCGCGCTTCCGTTGACAACGATCTTGCAACCGTCAAGATAAGATCCCAAAGCGTTGCCCGGAGTACCGTTGATAACGATATCCTTTCCGCCTACTCCCGAAGCAATATACCTATGTCCCAGACAATTATCTATTACTATTTCTTTATCCTTGCTCTCTCTTATCGTTTTTCCTATTTCAGAAAAGTGTTTATCCTTACAATCTATTTTCAACATTGCTTACTCCTTTAATATCGAGCGCGTATAGCAACGCACTCCACAAACTTTTAAGCCGATTTAACGTCATTCCGAGCGAAGTCGAGGAATCTCTATCCGTACTTCTTCACTCTTCACTTCTACTTCTTAACTATAATTGCGAGCGCGGAGAGTGGTGTGATTTTTGTCCGTGCACTAACAACCGAGCGGTGAGCGTACTTTCCGTACGTGACCCCGAGGGCGTTCTAGTCGTTAGGACAAAAGGCGCGCCGCTTTTGCGCGGTCGTTCACTCGCCTGCGTGTTTAATACCAAGTATCTCCAACTCTTTCTCATTCAAGCCTACGCCTCTAAGCATAAGCCTGTTGCCTTTGAGCGCTTCGATGGAATTGATACCCATACCGCCCATCATTTCTTTTATCTCGTGCGTCCAAGCGTTGACGAGATTTACGAGCCTGTCGCAGCCTTCTTCGGGATCAAGTCTTTGAACGAGTTCGGGAACTTGCGTAGCTATACCCCAGTTGCATTTACCCAAATGACAAGACCTGCAAAGATGACAGCCCATAGCCATAAGCGCGGCGGTAGCAATATAACATGCGTCTGCGCCTAGCGCAATCGCTTTTATCACGTCCGCGCTGTTGCGGATAGATCCGCCTACTACCAACGACACGTTGCCTCTTATTCCCTCGTCTCTCAATCTTTTATCGACGCTTGCCAAAGCGAGTTCTATAGGTATACCTACGTTGTCTCTTATTCTCGTGGGCGTTGCTCCCGTACCGCCTCTAAAACCGTCTATTACGATAATATCCGCGCCGCTTCTTGCAATACCGCTCGCGACTGCAGACACGTTATGCACAGCGCCTACTTTGACGGCTATGGGCTTTTTATAGCCCGTAGCTTCTTTGAGAGAATAGACGAGTTGTCGCAGATCTTCGATAGAATAAATATCGTGATGAGGCGCGGGCGAAATTGCGTCGCTGCCGACGGGGATCATTCTCGTTTTTGATATATCGCCTACGATCTTCGTACCCGGCAAATGTCCGCCGATACCGGGCTTTGCGCCCTGACCGACTTTGATCTCTATACACGCGCCCGCTTCCAAATAATCCTTGTATACTCCGAATCTGCCCGAAGCGACTTGCACTATCGTATTCTTGCCGTATCTGTAAAAATCTTCGTGCAGACCGCCCTCGCCCGTGTTGTAGAAAATTCCCAACTTCTCAGCCGCTTTTGCCAAGCTTGCGTGAGCGTTGTAACTTATCGAGCCGTAGCTCATCGCCGAAAACATTATCGGCGTGGAAAGCTTGAGTTGAGAAGTCATATTATCGACTATCTTACCGTCTTTATCCCTTACGATCTCGTCGGGTTTGCTTCCCAAAAATACCGTCGTTTCCATCGGTTCTCTCAACGGATCTACGGACGGGTTTGTGACTTGCGCGGCGTTTATCACGATCTTGTCCCAATATACGGGCAAAGGTTGAGGATTGCCCATTGACGAAAGCAACACGCCGCCGCTTTCCGCCTGCTTGTATATCTCTTTCATCGACTCTGCCGACCAGTTGGCGTTTTCTCTGTAAGTGTTGTCCGACTTAACGATTTTGAGCGCTCTCGTAGGACAGGTAGCCACGCATCTATGACAGTTGACGCACTTACTTTCGTCGGCAATCATAATGCCGTTTTTCGCGTCGAATTTATGCACGCCGTTGGCGCACTGTTTTTCGCATATCTTGCAGTTGACGCATCTGGACGCGTTTCTTACTACTTCATAAACAGGATATATATAGTTGATCGCCATAACTATTTATCCTCCTTTTTATCCAACGTGACAATTACGGGCTCTCCGCCTCTCGGCGCCCATATCCTGTCAAGATTCGGTTCGATAACTCTTATAGCGCACTCTTCGCTTGCTATATAGACCATATCGTCCTTTTCGCCCACGACCATACTTCTCAATTTGAGTCTGTCGTTGAGCGCCATAAGACCGTTTTCAAATCCCACCATTATGCTAAACGGACCTGTGATAAGCAAACTCGAAAAAGTATTTCGCAAATACTCCGCAAGCGCTCTTTCTTCAGGAGGTTTTTTCTCTATCGTCGTCCAAAACGGCGCGGCGATGACCTGAGCCGCCTCTTCCATTTTAAGACCTTTGCGACGGCAAAGATAGTCGATCACGTAAGCGATAACTTCCGTATCCGTCATAAGAGTGCATTTATATCCGAACATTTCTATATAACGTCTGTTTGCGTCGTAAGAAGATATTTCGCCGTTGTGAACTACCGAATAATCGAGCATACCGAACGGATGCGCGCCGCCCCACCAACCGGGAGTATTCGTCGGATATCTTCCGTGCGCCGTCCAACAGTACGCGTCGTACTCTTCGAGTCTGTAATACTCTCCTACGTCTTCGGGAAAGCCGACCGCCTTGAAAATTCCCATATTCTTGCCGCTGGAAAAGATATACGCGCCTTTTATCGTCGTATTGACCTTTATGACCATTCTCGCCACGAATTCCTTTTCTTCAAGATTTGTCTCGTGCAATCTCGCGTCAAGCGGCTTGACGAAGTATCTCAAAATCAACGGTTCGTCCGATATCTTTTTGGTCTTGCGTATAGGTATCATTGACATATTGACGATAAAAAAGTTTTTGTATAAAAAGTTTTCCGCTTCCTTTCTTATCTCGTTGTCGTCGTAAAATATATGAAATGCGTAAAAATCTGCGTATTGCGGATAAATTCCGTACCCTGCAAAACCGCCTCCCAGACCGTTGGATCTATCGTGCATAGTCGCGATCGAAGATATGATCTTCTCTCCGTTCGTAAGTTTTCCGCTCTTTGAAAAGATGCCCGATATCGCGCATCCCGACGGAATTCTTACCTCTCCTTCCTTTGGCATAACGTACTCCTTTCTTTGACGGAAAACTAAAAAACGATAGACTTCCGTCCTCTCTTGTAGGCATTATAATTCTACCAAATCGTCCTTGTCAAATAATTTGAAAAATATTTTTTATAATACTTGAATTTTTTATGATTTAAGCCAAAATAGTTCTATTTTGGGAGATTTAATCGACAAAAATTGCTTTATTGACAAATATAAATTATCATTCAAAAAACGTTTACAAAATTAATTTTAAACGCTTTACTGCCAAATCGTCCATAATATGATAAAATATTTTTCCCTCTTTTGCGCGTAATATTTTGTAGCCGGAAAAAAATACGAGCTGTCGAGAAAAGTGAAAAAAAGTAAAAAAACCGTTTGAATTTATTTGACAACCGAGTTTGAGGAATATATACTGTTAGTGTAGCAAAGGCGCTATTCGGGAGAAATTCCGTCTAGCGCCTATTTTTTTTACCGAAAACAAATTTTAAGGAGATATATTATGGTAATGTCAGAAATCTTCGGATCTCTCGTATTCAACGACACCGTAATGCAGGAAAGACTTCCAAAGTACACTTACAAGGAGCTGAAATCCTGTATAGCCAACGACACTCCTATTTCATTGAGTTGCGCGACTGTGATCGCAAACGCAATGAAAGACTGGGCGATCGAAAAAGGTTGCACTCACTATACCCACTGGTTTCAACCTATGACGGGTATCACCGCGGAAAAGCACGACGCTTTTATACAACCTACCGCAGACGGCAAAGTTATTATGGAATTCAGCGGCAAAGAGCTTATCAAAGGCGAACCTGACGCGTCGTCTTTCCCATCAGGCGGAATAAGAGCGACTTTTGAAGCAAGAGGATATACCGCTTGGGATCCCACGTCTTACGCTTTTATAAAGGACGGCACTTTGTGCATACCTACGGCTTTCGTATCGTACACCGGCGAAGTTCTTGACAAAAAGACTCCTCTACTCAAATCTATGCAAGCGCTCAGCAAGACCGCTCGCAGAATACTCAAACTCTTCGGTAAAAACGTAGACAGAGTGATTACGACCGTCGGACCGGAACAAGAATACTTCCTCATTGACAAAAGCGTATACGAAAAGAGAAAGGATCTTATCTACACCGGTCGCACGCTCTTCGGCGCGCCCGCTCCCAAGGGACAGGAACTCGAAGACCACTACTTCGGTACGATCAAACAAAGAGTAGTAAAATATATGGCGGATCTCGATACGGAACTTTGGAAATTGGGAATTCTCGCCAAGACGAAACACAACGAAGTCGCGCCGGCTCAGCACGAGCTTGCTCCGATATTCTCTCAATCCAACGTAGCTTCGGACGCAAACCAGTTGACGATGGAAATGATGAAGAAGATCGCGAGCCGTCACGGTATGGTATGTCTTCTCCACGAAAAACCTTTTGAAGGCGTAAACGGAAGCGGAAAGCACAACAACTGGTCAATGTCCACGGACAAAGGCGAAAACCTTTTAGAACCGGGCGACACTCCTGAGGACAACGCTCAATTCTTGCTTTTCCTTGCCGCAGTGATAAAAGCGGTAGACGATTATCAAGATCTTTTGAGACTTAGCGTAGCAAGCGCGGGCAACGACCACAGATTGGGCGCAAACGAAGCTCCTCCGGCGATAGTATCGATGTTCCTCGGCGAAGAACTCGACGGTATTCTCACGGCGATCGCAGAAGACAGAACGTACAGCAAACGCGCAAGATGCGAATACGAAATAGGAACGAGTTCTCTTCCCAAATTCACGAAGGACTCTACGGATAGAAACCGTACTTCCCCGTTTGCTTTTACAGGCAATAAGTTTGAATTCAGAATGTTGGGCTCGACCTTCTCGATAGCCGGACCTAACATCATTCTCAACACTATAGTTGCGGAATCTCTCGATCAGTTTGCAAACGAACTCGAAGGCGCAGCCGACTTTATGTCAGCAGTCAAAGAACTCATCAAAAAGACGTTCGTCGCGCACAGAAAAATCGTCTTCAACGGCAACGGCTATTCCGACGAATGGGTAAAAGAAGCAAAGAAGAGAGGACTTCTCAATCTTGAATCCACTCCCGAAGCTCTTCCGTATTTCAAAAGCGCAAAAAATATCGCTCTCTTTGAAAAGCACGGTATATTCTCCGCTTTGGAAGTAGAATCGAGAACGGACATAATGCTCGAAAATTATTCCAAAGTCGTCAACATCGAAGCTTTGACAATGATAGATATGGCAAACAAACAAATTTTGCCTGCCGTAACTACTTACGTAAAAGAATTGGCAAAGACGGCTCTTGCGACGAAGGAACTCGGCTTTGAAGCGACGGCGCAGATAGCTACCGCAAAGAAGTTGACAAAACTCAGCGCAGACGCGGCTAAATCTCTTGAAAAGTTGGCTGCAAAAGTACACGACGCGGAAGCCGTAACGGATATAGCGCAAAAAGCGATGTTCTATCGCAGCGACGTCATTCCGGTAATGAACGCATTGAGAAAGACGGCTGACGAAATGGAAGTCAACACAGCCGACAAGTATTGGCCGTTCCCAACCTACGGCGCTATACTCTTCTCCGTAAAAGATTAATCAGCAAGTTTCACAATATAAAAGGTAGTACGTTATTGACACAAGGGCGCGTGATCAAAAGATCATGCGCCTTTGTCTATATTATTTTATAATTAATATATCAATATAATGATATAAGAGCAATCGTGAGATTTTATTATTACGACCAATCTGTTTTGCTGTTAAATTGGTTAAATTTAGTAGCGAAAAATTTATTTTATTGCACTAATATGTTTGATTAAGAAGATATATTTTGATATAATAAAATTGATTTCAAAATAAATCAAAAAAGGTAGGTACAATATGTCGGATAATATAAAAGAAGAGTGCGGAATCTTCGGTATATATGACAAATCAAATATCGGCAACATAGCAAATCAAGTTTACTTCGGACTTTTTGCGCTCCAACACCGCGGACAGGAAGCGGCAGGTATCGCCGTAAACCGCGACAGAGAGATCACTCTTGTCAAAAACCTCGGTTTGGTAAGCGAAGTTTTTAATGATAACAATTTGGCTCACTTGCAGGGCGAACTCGCAATCGGACACGTGAGATATTCCACGACAGGAAACAATACGCCGGAAAATGCTCAGCCTATCAGCGTAAAATACGCTAAGGGCAACCTCACGGTATCTCACAACGGAAACATTACCAACGCCAAAGAATTGAGAGAAAAACTCGAAGCCAGAGGCGCGATATTCCACACGACAAGCGACAGCGAAGTAGTATCTTATCTTATCGCCAATCAAAGACTTAAATCAAAGAGTATCGAAGAAGCTGTGGAAAAAGTCTTCCCTATGCTTCAAGGCGCATTCTCTTTGCTCATTATGAGTCCGAGAAAACTCATTGCCGTAAGAGACAGATTCGGTATCCGTCCGCTTTGTATCGGCAAACTTCAAGACAACGTTATTTTCGCAAGCGAAAGCTGCGCATTCGAGACGATCGGCGCTACGTTTGAAAGGGACGTTCTCCCCGGCGAAATCGTTATCGTAAACGAAAACGAAACTATATCCAATAAAAAATACTGCTCGTCGAGAAGCGGACTTTGCATATTCGAACACATTTATACTGCAAGACCCGACAGCGTGATCGACGGTCAAAGCGTAAACGAAGCGAGAATGAACGCAGGTAAAATGCTTGCTAAAAAAGCTCCCGTTGACGCAGACGTAGTAATAGGCGTACCTGACAGCGGACTTCCCGCGGCAATAGGCTACGCTCACGAAAGCGGAATTCCATACGGCGTAGGTCTTATCAAAAACAGATATATCGGCAGAACGTTTATCCAGCCTACCCAAGCGATGAGAGAAAAGAGCGTTGCGCTCAAACTCAATACTCTCAAAAGCAACGTCGAAGGCAAAAGAATAGTAATGGTAGACGACTCTATCGTAAGAGGCACGACACTTGCCAATATAATCAAACTTCTCAAAAGATCGGGAGCAAAAGAAGTGCACGTAAGAATCTCTTCTCCTCCGTTTATCTATCCATGTTTCTTTGGCACGGATATACCGTCCAGAAAGGATCTTGCCTGCAACAACTATACGATGGAAGAATTGAGAATAAAGATAGGCGCTGATTCGCTCGCCTTCCTTGATATGGAAACTATCGACAAAATCGCGCCCGACTCAACGGTTAAATTCTGCAAAGGCTGCTTCACAGGCAAATACCCTTGCAAAGTTCCCGGAGAACACGACGACAAAAATATACTCGACTAATCGCAAAAGAGAATAAAGTAAGACAACGTCTTTTTTGCAAAATCAATATAATGAATACTCCCCTCGTAATTCGCATTACGAGGGGCATTTTAATGGCTTAATTTGCTTACCTTACCATTAGCTTGGAAGTGCGTTAATTGTAAAAGCATTTAATATCTTTTTAATTTTTAGTGTGAACGCTTTCAAAGAAGTTTAGCAATTATTTTAGCCATATTTTTTAGCGACAGCAAAAGTATATCGCCAATTAGCTAAACCAAAAACTATGAGCAAATAACCGCTAAAACTTCTTTGCGCGCTACTTGCCACCTTGAGCGTATTAAAAAATCTCAATGAATTAAGCGTTTAAGTTCTCTCCGCTAAATAAATTGATAAACTCTTTATCATTTTTGAAAGCATAGTTTAAGGCAATTTTCGTTTTGCTCATAGGCGGGGTGTTATTGTTATATAAAGTAATTTGAGTTTCTTCATAATACTTATAATACTGAACTTCGTCTTTATCGTAATAAGTAACAATTAAATCGCACGCATCTATTATCAACTGATCAACCTTTATATGTGGCAAACGCCCCATTTCCCTATTAGTCGCCGGATATTGACACCTTTCAAATGATTCGCTTAATTGCTTTTTATACTTCTTGCCCAGTTTACTGAACATACTAATATAATATCGCTGAATATCAGGATACTTTTCTTTTAATTCTGTTACAGCAATATAACACAAATCAGAAAACGTACTAGACGAACCGAAAATAAATTCGTCTGCACCGTCTTCCGTTATCAACTTTTCTATTCTAGCCTTAACTATCTCAAACACTGATTTAACTTGCTCTTTATCAAGAGAATTTATTTGTCCTATAAATGCAACTTTCATAATCATTTTATCTCATTAATATAGATTTATTTTCAAATTCAATATATCACATAAATTTCTGTAACGCAAGTAATTTTACATATTTTTCTGTATCATAACAATACAGAGGTGTTACAAATGTTGAATTATAGTGAAGCGCTTAAATATCAACGCGAAATCAGAGGTTTATCTCAAAGCAAATTAGCAAGAGAAACAGGATTGAATCAACAAATGATTAGTTGGTGGGAAGCAGGAAAAGGACTTCCTAACATTGACTTTTGCGTACAACTCGCCGATTATTACGGTATTAGTGTTGATGAACTTATTGGAAGAGATTTCCCCGAAATGAAATAACAAATTCCTTTGATACGAAAAATGCAGGCGAAATCGCTTGCCCTCGTTCTGCATTCTCATTATTTGAGATTGCTTGACTACGCTTACACTTCGCTCGAAATGACAAATAAAAAATTGTTACGCTCTGTTGGCGGTCACAGTAGAATATGCGACCAAACCCGTTCGGCGGTAAGGAAAATTTGCAATTAGTAAAATAGCGAATTTTTTGTCAAGGCAGTATAAGAAAAATCAATAAAATTTTTAATTGCTCTGTTGGCGGTCACAGTAGAATATGCGACCAAACCCGTTCGGCGGTAAGACAGATATACAGTAAGTAAAAAGATGAATTTTTTGTTGAATGACCGTTTGGCGAACCGAGTCGTACGTCCGTACGATGAGCGTGAGCCAAACGGTTAGTCGGCGGAAAAGTCGCTTTTTAATTCTGTGTAGCCTGCCTTTCCGCCGAACACCCCTAAAACTGGAGTGGATAAAGTTCTTTTA
This sequence comes from uncultured Clostridia bacterium, assembly GCA_947174325.1. GTDB lineage: Bacteria > Bacillota > Clostridia > Christensenellales > UBA3700 > RACS-045. The sequence continues at coordinate 33,915 of CAMWIL010000004.1, read as the reverse complement.
TGTTGGTTTCTACGACTTCGCCTTTGCAGTTGGAAACGTAGATCACCAAATCGTTGCAGAACTCTTTTATAAACTGTCTTACGATACCGCACGGATATGGCATACTCTCGCCCGAACCGACTATTGCCATTGCCATAAAGCCGTGTTCGCTGCCTGCAATCGCCGTACCCATAGCTACTTGTTCCGCGCAGATAGTAGCGCCGTAACTTACGTTTTCGATATTACAACCGACGTAGATCTTACCGCTTTCGCCCATTACCGCGCAACCAATTTTATATCCCGAATATGGCGCGTGAGCATTATTCATAACGAGCAAAGCATTTTCAAGTAATCTTTGTTTTTGCATAAAACGTTTACCTCCGAAAAAGTAATTTTATCTCCAAAATACGTCCAACGTATCTCTGCTGAGCACTCCCCAACGGTCTTCAAGTCTTACGATAGCCTTTCCACCGGAAAACGGCGTCGCTATATCGTATATGAAATCTACGACTTGATTGCCGTCAAGATCGATATATCCGCTCTTCTCGCCTATCGTAACGGAAGCCAAACCTTCGCTGAAAGAATTTGCGCAATCGTATTTGAAGTCTATTACAAGATTGTTTTTCCTATCTATATAGCCGAGTTTTCCGTCCTTTTCTACGCAACCGCGCTCCTCAAAAAAGCCAAACGCTTCTTCATATTGAGGGGGAACGATAACGTTTCCTTTCCAATCCTTGTATCCCCACTTCCCTTTACGGCAAAACTTGATAAGACTTTTTTCCGTCAACGGTTCTCTGTCTATCCTTTCCACTGCGGGACGTTCTCTCCTGCCCATAAGAATTTCGGACATTGACATTCCGTTGTAGAGTTTTGAAAGATACTGATTTAGATTTGCGTTTTCGTTTTTATTCTTGTTCTTCTTGCTATGCGTATCGTCCGCGGTATTGAAATTATGATTTCTCTTATCTGCGCCGGCGTGGACTTTTTCTCTATTTTGTTCTTTATTGTTATGTTTGTCAGTTTTGTTATCAAAGACGCGTTGTTGTTCGCCTTGCGCAGCGTCCTTTGCAAATTTTACGCCGTATCTGGACATAGCGTTGGATATCGCTATGCACTGTTTTCTTCCTATATTCTGTATTTTATACATCTGTTGGAAATTGCGACAAGCAAGCTCGGCAAGGATATTTATCCTGCCTGCTTTAAGAAAACCGATTATATTCTCGTCCAGTTTCAAATCCTCGACGGGTCTTAACAAGTCTTCCCTCTTTGCATTAGATCCCGCGTCTATTGCCGCCTGCACGGCTTGTTCGGGAGAAAGCGTTTTGTTCTTATTCTTATTTTTATTGTAAAACTTATTTTTTGACATTATCTTCCCAATATATTGTATTGCAAGATTATTTTAGCACAATTTTTATTTATTTTCAATCTATATTAATATAATTCCGCGCGCATATTATAAATTTACTTTAATTTTTTATTTTTGTATGATATAATACTTTATATGAAAAGAATTTTGTTTGCATGCGCGCTTATACTTTGCTGTGTCTGTATGGCGATATTTTCATCTCAAATACCTATGACAGCCATGGCGGAAAACATTGACGTCATCGTCTCTTTGGACGGAGACTCCTTGCTGACGGCATACAACGAGGACTTTGCCTATACAAACGGCAAGACGGTTTACGTAGCAAAAGACAACAAAGTTTTATCATACGATGAGAGTCAAGACTTTGACAAATTCGTTTCCATCGCAATGAATTCCACGCACGTCGTTCTGCTCGCAAAGAAAGGCAATTCTACGATGATGTTTGTCTATTCCTACTCGTCGAGCGGCATAAATAAAATTAATTACTCTAACGTAAATCTTCAAGGGCTTATCTCGCTCTACAACGACGACAATGGTAATCTGTACGCGATCAATGAGTACGACGTAATAAACTTCGAAACCGAAAATTACAATGTTGAAATGCCGTATTCTTCAAAAAAAGGCTTGTTTGCTAATACTCAAGAATTTGCTTTGATTAAAGAAACCGCCAACGCAACGCTCTATGCTTTGATAGAAGGCGATTTGTACGCCATAACAAAAAATATAATGTACGACGAAACGTCTCTGGACGAATACCAAGTCACTTATGATAGAAACTTCAAGGACTTGACTGTATCTGACGGAAAACTTATTTGCATTGACGAAAACGGCGCGTACGCTTACAATACGCAAAGCAAGGAATTCGATAAATTATTGGAAAACGGCGTAGGCGCGGACAGCGTTATATACGCTACGTACGACAGCGTAAACTCAAAGCATTTCGTGTATATCAAGTCGGACATTTACGCTATCAACGTATACGAATATGACGGAGCGCTAAACTATTACAGTTCTTTCGACAAGACGAAATATACTCATCCCAGCGAGTATGACAGCATATCCGTCTACAAGACTACGGACAGCGTGACGTTGTATTCTTCTCCTAGACATTTGCAGACCTTGGCGGTACTGCCGTCAAACGAATACGTCTTGATACTTAGCGAAAGCGGAGATTTTTACTATACGTATTTTTACGACACAACGCTCTCAAAAGCAGTGTTCGGCTACGTCAAAAAACAAGCAAGCATAGCGCTCTGCCCTACGCAAAGCAATCTTTCGATAGGGCTTTACGCGCAAGCGCTTCATCCTGATACGCCGATATATAAATATCCATTAGACGACAGCGTAAACAGCGTACTGCGCTACGCGTCGATCTACGATCAACTCGTCGTAATAGATAACGTCGGACAGGACGGATCTTTTGAATGGGGTTGGTACAAAGTCGGATGTATAAATAAAGACAGCGGAGAGTTGGTATACGGCTACGTCAAGTATCTCAACGTTTCTCCTTACACAAGTTTGACCGCGCCTGATTTGTCTAAGACCGCAAAACTATCCTCGCAAAAATTGGGAGAATACATTAAAATCTACGCGCTTCCGCAAGAAGACAGCGTTGTCGTAGACGAAGTAAGCGAAGGCTCGCAAATCTATCTAAAAAACAAATACGATAAAAACAGCGAATGGACTCAAATAATCTACAATGACAAGATTGCTTACGTCAAGACTGAAAACGTTCAACCAAACGGTCTTACGTCATGGCAACTTGCTTTGGCTATCACTCTTCCCGCTGTGGTAGTGGCTATCGCGGCTACTGTCGTAATTCTTGTAGTGGTAAAGAAGAGGAAAGCCACGTTCAAGAACTGACCCGATAAATTAAGACGTTTATAAAACTTTTCTTTGAAAAGGTCGGGTAAATAAATTGGTAAATTCATTTTTTATATATAGGAGGTTTGGCTATGAAATTGACGATGACTCAACAAATTCTGGCTAAAAAACTCGGTATGACGTACGAAGAGGCGGCGACTTCCCTTTCGGCAGGTACGCTTACTCTCGTAGAAGTCGATACCGCATTGTCCAATGACGTAACGGCGCCGGTAGCGATCGACGTTTTCAACAAAAGCGGCGGCAAGCTTTACGACGCGGACAAAGTTACGTTCGTCCTCGACCACTTCACGCCTAACCGCGACATTAAGTCGGCGGAATTGTGCAAGTGCGTGCGCGCTTTTGCAAGAAAAGAAGGAGTCAAAAACTTCTTTGACGTAGGCGAAATGGGTATCGAACACGCTTTGCTCCCTGAGAAAGGAATAGCAAAGCCTTATTCGATAGTTATCGGCGCGGACTCGCATACCTGTACTTACGGAGCGTTGGGCGCATTCTCGACCGGCGTTGGAAGCACGGATATCGCAGGCATTATGCTATCGGGCAAGGTATGGCTCAAAGTCCCTTCCGCAATAAAGTTCAACCTGATCGGAAAACCGAGCAAATACATATCGGGCAAGGACGTGATACTCTATATCATAGGACTTATCGGCGTGGACGGCGCGCTTTATAAATCGATCGAATTCGCAGGCGAAGGCGTCAAATATATGACAATGGACGACAGATTTACGATCTGTAATATGGCTATCGAATGCGGCGCAAAGAACGGCGTATTCCCCGTAGATGAAATCACTATGGAATACGTGAAAAACTCTTGCGGAAAGGCGTTTGACACTATGAGCGCAGGCGAAGACGACGCTTACGAGCAAGTTATCGATATAGATCTTAGCGCAATCAAGCCGACAGTAGCGTTCCCCCATCTGCCGTCAAACACCAAGTTTGTCGAAGACGTAAAAGAAGAAATTGCTATTGATCAGGTAATTATCGGTTCGTGTACCAACGGAAGAATTTCCGACCTTGCCGCAGCAGCTAAGGTGCTTAAAGGCAGAAAAGTAAATCCAAACGTACGCACGATAATCATTCCTGCGACCAACAAGATCTATCTCGAAGCAATGGAAAAGGGTTATATCAAGACGTTCATCGAGGGCGGCGCGGTAGTATCTACCCCGACTTGCGGACCTTGTTTGGGCGGTCATATGGGAATACTTGCAAGCGGAGAAGTTGCCGTAACCACGACCAACCGTAATTTTATCGGCAGAATGGGCGCAAAAGACAGTTATATCTATCTTGCTTCCCCTGCTACCGCAATGGCTAGCGCAATCGCCGGCAAACTCACTTGCGAAAGCAAATTGGAGGTGTAATCATGATAAAAGGAAAAGTATATAAATTCGGCGACGATATAGACACGGACGTTATCGTACCTGCAACTTATCTGTCGACCTTCGACGAAAAAGAATTGGCAAAACACTGTATGGAATACACAAATCCCGAATTCTATACGCAAGTGCAAAAAGGCGACATAATGGTAGCCGGAAAAAACTTTGGTTGCGGTTCGTCAAGAGAACACGCTCCGATCGCTATCAAAGGTTGCGGAGTTTCTATCGTTATAGCAAAATCTTTTGCCAGAATTTTTTACCGCAATGCGCTTAATATCGGTTTGTATATTCTTGAATGTCCGCAAGCGGTAGACGGAATAAGCGCAAACGACGTAGTAAGCGTCAATGTAGACACCGGCTTGATAACAAACGAAACTACGGGAAAGACTTATCAAGCTCAGCCCTTCCCCAAGTTTATTCAAAACATAATCGAATGCGGCGGTCTTATCAACGCAATCAAAGCCAACAAGATTTAACAGGAGAATAAATATATGAGCACTTTTAATATTGCCGTAATCAAAGGCGACGGCATAGGTCCAGAAGTTACGGCTTCCGCGATGAACGTACTTACGAAAATCGGGGAAAGATACAATCACAAATTCAATTTTACCGAAAGCGTATGCGGCGGTTGCGCCTACGATAAGTACGGTGAACCTCTTCCCAAGGAAAGTCTTGACGTCTGTCTTGCAAGCGACAGCGTTTTACTCGGAGCGGTAGGCGGTCCTCAATATGACGGACTCCCCTATGAATCGCGCCCCGAAAGAGCGCTTCTCGGAGTGCGAAAAGCAATGCAACTCTACGCCAATCTCCGCCCTGCTAAAATGTTTGAGGCGCTGTCAAACGTATGCCCTCTTAAAAATCCGAAAAATATTGACATTATGGTAGTGAGAGAACTTATCGGCGGAATATACTTTGGCGAAAAGGGCGTAAGAGACGGCAAAATGGGTCGCGAAGGCTATGACGTAATGGCTTACGGCGAACTGGAAATCGAAAGGATCTGCCGCACGGCTTTTGAACTTGCGCAGAAAAGACGCGGAAAAGTGTCTTCGGTAGACAAAGCCAACGTACTCAAAACTTCGGGCGTATGGAGAAAAGTAGTACACGAGATACACGAAGACTATCCCGACGTGCTCCTTGAAGACGTGCTCGTGGATAATATGGCTATGCAATTAGTCAGAGAACCGTCGCAGTTTGACGTTGTCGTAACGGGCAATCTATTCGGCGATATTCTCTCCGATCTTGCGTCGCAATGCGTAGGCAGTATCGGTATTCTCCCGTCTGCTTCGATAAACGAAACGACAAGAGGTCTATACGAGCCTATTCACGGCTCTGCGCCTACTATCGCGGGCAAGAACATTGCCAATCCGATAGCGACTATCCTTTCCGCAGCTATGATGCTCAAATATGCTTTCAACCTTATGGAAGAAGGCGACGCTATAGAAAAGGCGGTTGAGACTACGCTCAACAGCGGAGCAAGAACGGCAGATTTGAGAGAAGAAGGACACGAAGTTCTCGGCACAAGAGAAATGACCGATCTTATCATCAAAAATATATAATAGTTAATAGAAAGTATCAACAACGTTATAAAACGTAAAAGGCATATCCGAAAGGATATGCCTTTTACAAATGAAGACAACAAAACAAAAACACTTTTGTTTTACTAATTGATAGCTAATTAAATATTTTTTTCGATATACTCTGCGACGTCGCCGACCGTCTTGAAAGCAAGAGCGTCATTATCGTCAACTTGAATTCCGAACTCTTCTTCCAAAGACATTATTATCTCAACAATATCAAGAGAATCAGCAAGCAACTCCTCTTTAAGCAAAGTAGCCTTAGTAATTTTGCTCTGCTCCATACCGAGTTGATCGGCGATGATTTTACTCAACTTTTCAAGTACCATATTTGCCTCCTACGTTGCGATCAAATCGCATATCACTTTAATAATTATATCATGCGTCATAAGAGTTGTCAATCACTGTTTCGCCGTCTACGACCTCTTCGCCGCACACGCTGACAACGAATTCGCCGTAATATATCGTATTTATAATATTATCAGGCAACTGCGCTGACAAAACCTCTTTATTTATACCCACGCCCAGCCATTTACCGTATGCCTCGCGTCTCGTCCATTCTTCAATACTTCCGCATACCTTAGGCGACACTTTGCGGCTTCGGCGTTCTATATCTATTCCTACGGGCTTGTCCGCAAACGCAATGATCAACGTATCGTCGGTATGCGATATAGAAATATATCCGACCTCTTCCTGAGCGCAAACAAGTATGGGGCTACCGCTTTGCAAATTCCGTATCTCATAATTCTTATCGCCGGAAAAATGCGCTCTCAGCAATTCGGTTTTAGCCTTTTGAATATCGGCGCAACGTTCTTTTATATAAACTTTCATTGAGCCGCAGAATTATTCAATACGCCTTCAAAGAATTCGTTTACACTATCCAAAAATTCGTAATCGGTAGCGTAAACCAAAGATTTATCGCAATATTCGTAGCCCGTATTGACGTTGTATTCAAAGATATTCATTTTGCCCATTGCAAGTTGGGTTTTCTTGCCCTTGTGCAATCTCTTGATTTCTCTTTCCGCCTCTACCGGACGGGAAAGCGTATGACCTCTATCCTCGAATATGACAAACTTTGCCTGCGGATTTTTGTTCTTATCTTCGTGTATCGCCACGGAATTTTCAAAGTGTACCGTCGGGTCGTCCTTGCTGTGCATTACAAGTACCGGACCGTGGAAATTACTCACGCCGCCTATGCCGGTATACAGCGCGCGTTTGCCGTATCTTAAAATATAATACAAGTATACCCACGGCTTTGTAAGCACGACGATTTTCGTCGCATATTTTGCGATTTGGTATTCGCATATGCCCCAAATATCGTCAAAGCCGGAAAGCGTTGCGACCGCAGTAAGTTTTTCCGCCGTCTTGCTGTTGAGCTCCGTAGCCGTAGCGTAACCGCCCCAGCTGTGTCCGTAGACGAGTATTTTGTAGTCCTTCAACTCTTCCAGACTGCTTATGTAGTTTATCGCATTATCCAAATCCACCTGCGACTGCACAAGTCCTTGAATTCCCTTGCCCTCGCTCTCGCAAGTTCCCGTACAATCGTATGCAAATACAATATAACCTTTTCTTGCGAAATAATCGTAACGGTTGATATAACTTGCTCTCGAACAACCAATGCCGTGCGCAACGATCATGACCGCCTTGTAATCTTTGGCATCTACGTCTTTGCCCACAGCAAAATATCCGGCAAGATTATTCTTACCGCTCTTAAACTTAACAGGATGCGTTATCATATCAGGAAATTCTTCCAAAACCATATGCTTATTCGCTTTGCCGACTCTTCTTCCAAACGCAAACTTAATAATACAAGCCGTAGCGATCATAGGCAAAACTATAGTTATCGCCAACAGCCCGTAAATTACAAATATCATAAATCCTAAAAGTTTTCTATTCTTTTTCATAAAATCAGTATACCATACACTTCAACAAAAATAAATACCATATTGAAAAATTTTTTATTAAAATTGTTACTGTAAAATTTGCGAGTACATTTTGATAAAGGTACTCGCTCTTTATTAAGTCGTAGTGAGCGACCAAAGTCGTTATTGCAAAAGGTATGCCGCTATACGCGGTCTGTCTCGCGGTCGTCTACTTCATCATAGCCCTCTGCTCTTTCAAAAAGTCGCTATATCTTTCAATTTGATCTTCCCTAAGGTCTATCATTTCTTTCGCCGCTTTCATTGCTTGTACGTCCGATATGATTACTTCCGTCTCTTTGACCTTTATCTTTGCTCCGTCATTGGTTGCGTTGCGACGGATGTCTTTCATAAACTCGTCTTCCATCTTAAACAATGCTACAGTTGTGTCTTTCTTAATAGTAAGCTTCACAAGTGGATTGACGGAAGATTGACCTAGCAAGATATAATACGTAGATTTCTTCTCTTTGCATTTATCTTTGCTCATTGCGTAATCTTTGAGCGTATCAAAGAACTTTTTCTGCTTTGCGGATAGCTTTTCGTATGCTTCATCTAGCGTAAGTCTTGGAGTAGCTGTCTTTGCTTTGGGAGCAGGTTTTTGAACAGGAATTTCAACTACCTTTTCTACGGGAACTTCTACTATCTTCTCGACCTCAACAGGTACTTCCACGACTTTCTCGACTACCTTCTCGACTTCGACGGGAACTTCTATTTTTACTTCTTTTTCCACTATCTTTTCGACAGGCACTTCGACCACTTGCTTCTCGACGGGTCTTGAAAACAGTTCTTCCAACTTATCCATTATGATTTGTTGATTTTGTAAGATAAGTTTTATAGTTTCGTCGTTTTGCTCCGTCTTTTCAACTACTTTGAGTATAGTTTCGTCACTGACGTTAGCTGCAGCTACCGTTTTAACTTCGTTCATTTGCTTTTGCATTGCTCTCATAGTCTTTTGCAATTCAGCAAGCATTTCATCGCTTACGTTGCTTGCCGCAACCTCTCTTTCTGCCGAAAGCATAGAAGATTGTTGTTCGGCGAGTTTTTGCATTAAGTCTTGAATCGCTTGCTGACTCTTTGCATTCTCGTCCATCAGTCTTTGCACAAATTCGTCGTTTGCCGATGATTGTTGGGGCATATTTTTGCTCATAGCGTCCTCTATCATACCGCGTATTTCGCCCATTTCAGGTACTGCGATTTGTTGACGTCCGCTCATTCCCATAAGCATTGACTTCATCTCGTCGTCTTTTTTCTTGGCTTGCGCTTGCTCGTATTCTTCTTTAGCGTCATCCAACGCTTCTTCCGCGCTACCGCGACGCTTTTGAGATATCAGCATAAAGATAAACGAGAGTACCGCAACTCCTATCAGCGCGCACGCTATCACCGTCCAATTCGTAGGCGCTAACCCTAAGAACGTAGCCGCGTATAAGTCGTTATACTTCTTCTTAATCGTCTTCTTGGCTTTCTTCCTCTTGCTTTCGTTGCTTGCCATCTTAGCTAGGAATATCAAAATCAATATTATGCTTATCAAGCTTGCTATCAACTGCCACAACGGCAAGTCTTTGAGCTTTGCAAGTAACTCGCTCAAAGCGTCGCCTTTCTCGTCTTTATCTCCGTCAGTCGGTTGGTCAGGCTGTTCGTCGTCATTTCCAGGCTCGTTAGGCTCGTCAGGAACGTCCGGCTCGCCAGGTTCGTCAGGTATCTCAACGCCGACTTCGTTACCCGATTCGTCAACTTCAAAAGCAACCTTTTCCGCGCCTGTAAATTGTATTTTTATATTCTGCGAAGTCGCCTCTACCGTACGCGTGTACGTTCCCGGCGCATACTTGCCGGTCGACGCGTCCGCTTGCGCAACTTGATTTTTGGAATCATAGACTACGTACGAATACCACTGCGACAATACGTCGCCGTCGAACTGCGCCTGAGCCTTAGTTCCCGTACCTCTCCATCCTGACACCGTTACAACTCGCGGCGAAACGTTGACTCTTAGCGTTTGCGTATCGTCGTCGCCTATCCAAACGTTGTAATCGCCACTGGCGTTGATACCTTCTTTTACGGTAAAGACAAGTTCATATTCTCCAGCGTCGTAACCCATCCAAACTATTCCGTCCACTCCCCCATACGATTGAGTCGTATTGTCTGGCAAAGTGATATTGATTGTAATATCTATATAGTATTGCCAATCTTCGGGCAGACCGCATGCAGCGGCAAAATCGTGCGTATCGCCGTCAAATACCTTCCAACTGCCGTCATATATAGGCATTTCGAAATCGTTTGAATTTATCTTCCAAGTTAATTTTCCGAGATCCGCCCACGTTATATCAAAGTTGCCTATCTTAAAGCCGTTGTCTGTATACGTATTTAATACGGTAAGATCGGCAGTCGCCTCGTACGTTCCTACTCCCGTCGCATAGTATGTTCCGCCATACAAGCCGTTGACTGCGACAATAGCGTCAATGACTTCTTGCGGAAGCGTTTCGGGAATGGCAAGTTCAACGCTTTGCAAAACAACCCCATTTTGGTCGCGCTTATATACATAAGGCTTTGCAGTATCGTAATTCCACGTTATTCCGCTTAAATCTACTGCAAGCGGCGTTATCGTCCAAGTAAATAACTCAGGTATATCGCAATCTTCATAATTCGGATTTACTTTTATATTTATTGTGATATCATAACTTCCCGCGTCCTTTCCGCTCGTCTCGCCCGAAAGTTCAACCTCAAAGTCAGTTATTTCATCATTTCCTATAAGTCCAAGCGTAACCGTATTGCCGCTGTAAATAAAGGATATGCTATCGCTGATTTCGTACTCGTTTTCCCCGTCCGTCCATCTAAGAGAAGATATATCGTACTGCGCCTTTTTGATTTCAAACGCAAACGAACTGTCTCCGCTTATCACGTAGTCGTCGGAATACGAACCCTTTAAGGAAATTTGAACCGTATAATTACCTGCGTTTACAGGCGCGGTGTTGCCCAACGGCTCGCCATTTTCGTCAAAATACGAGAACTCGAATTCCGCATAAACTTGCGTTCCGTCTTGCAGATAAGCCGCGGCGGACGGCTCAAACGCTGCTCCGTCGTATACTTTCTCCGCAACTTTTATTTGCAACGTGACAGCCGTCTTATTTCCGCCGATTTCAAACTCCTTAAACGCCAAGCCGGATACAGCGTAGTTGTCGCTGTCTTTCAGCGCAACGTAACAGACGAATTTCGCGCTTACTGCCTCGTTGAACGAACCGACTACTTCGTCATAGCTAAGCGCGCTTGCGCCCGCAACGGGAGCAGAACCGTCCCATTGCTCCCAACGATAATACGCGGAATTATAATACTGCGAAGTCTCCGCTACCCAGATATCAAATTCGTTAGTTCCCGACGTTTCCTTATTCTCCGTCCAAGAAATAACTATCTGCGCTTTCTCTATTTTCCAATCAAGGTCAAATTGAGTGGTATCTATTACGTTGTAGTTTGCCGTATCGGCTGTAACGGAAGATATTTTAGCGGTATAATCATTTGCGTTTGCGCCTACGTTTCCGCTGTATGCTCCGCTTGCCACACTCACGCCGGCGGGGAAACCGCTGAGCGTCAAAGTGTAAGTAATTCCGTTATACGTAAACGGGGCTGAATAATCTCCCGAACTTCCGTCCGTACCTGAATATACCCAAGCTACGTTGGATAAGTCATAATCGGCTTTGGCTATTTCGTAAGTAAATTCTTTCTGTCCGGTAAGCGCGTAGTCCTCTTGAGAGAGCGTAATACGCACGACGTATGAACCTGCATTTGTTGGAGCTGCCGAATTAAACGTCTTGCCTTCGTCCGCAGAGTATTCGATAGTAAAATCGCTCTCTTTTATCATTACGTTGCTGATAATAAGCGATACAGGCTGTTGATTGCCGTTATACGTAACAGAACTGTTTTCCAACGATACCGATACCGGAGTCTTATTGTCGCCGACAGGGAAAGATATGTAATACGCCGGGTCGTTGCCTGTTTCGTCTACTAATTGATAGAAATTAGAATACGAACTCTTCAACGATACTTTCACCCAATAATAAACCAACGTAGTCTCGTCCACTTCAATGTCCGAGAGAGAAATCTGCGTACTGCTCGGTCTGCCGTTGTCGTCGGTATAATAAGCGTACTCTACCTTATCGTTGTCCGAATTAAGAACCGGCACGAAATATACGGAGCCTTCGCTGTCGGAGTTTTCGTCAAAATCCCAAGATACGTATATCTTTATCGCTACTATGCTCCACGAATAATTCTGGAAAGCATCTACCGAAGGCGTGTTGTAGTTTGAATTTGTATTGGCAAAACTACCCACGCTCGCCGTGTAATCTCCCACGTTGACTGTAGAAGTCGGCGAATAAATATACCTCGATACGCTAAGTCCGGTTGGTAGTCCGGTGAGCGTAACCGTCTGCGACTTGCCGTTGTAAGTAAGTTCTTTCGCGCTCCAAGAAACTCCCGACAAATCGTACTCCGCCTTGTCTATCTGCCATTCGAGCGTAAACTCTTTGTACGTTCCCGACGAGAATTTATATCCAGATAACGGAACTATTCTCACCGTCGCAGTGAGCGAAGCCGTCATTGCGTTGGTACCCGTCACGTTCTGATATCCGTTGGCTGCAAACGTTGTATCCACTTTTACGCCAAGCGATTCAAATTGCGTATCGTCCACGAAAAACGTATACGCGCTGCCCGTATAAGGTACGTGAACTACCCCGTTTGTTACCGAAGCAGGCGCTTGGTCGCTTCCTTGTCTGTAATACCAAGTTACGGCGGTAATGTCCGCGTTGATTTCCGTTACTTTAAACTCTTGCGAAGCAAGATTGCCCGCAATAGCGTAGTTGGCGTTGTTGCCGTAAGAAGCGTCCAGCGTTGCGCAGAAATAATAAGTGCCTATTCCAAGCGCAGACGCGTCGAAAGGCGAAGTAACGGTCACCTTATTTCCTGACGCTGTAGAGAGATAGTAATACAGACTAAGCGATACGTCGTCGTCTGACAAACTGTCCTCGCCTGCGGTTATGCTTCCGCCCTTGCCGTTCTCCCAACTCCACGCGCCCGTACTGCTCTCAAAACTTACGTTGAGCGTCTTTTGCGCGACGGTAAACGTTATAGTGTATGACGCATTACTTGTCGTACCTGTCCACTGCGTAGCATCTCCGCCGTCGGCAAGCGAAACTGTGATAGTATACGAACCTGCCCGTTTAACTTTGACGGTATCTTCAATTATTATTGGATCGCCGTCTGTCTGCGACGTCTCGGTATTTCTCTTCACTGTGATACTTACGTCGTCAGTAACGTTGGCAAGCGTAAATTCCAGCCAATCCCCGCTGTATTCTTGCGAAGTAACTGCCAGCGTAGGCTTGTCCACGTCTTTTGGCTTTATCTCAAAGTTGCAAGTATATGTCTGAGCAAGTTCATAGTTGCAGTCTTCTGCGTCCTCAATATACGCAGTAGCCTTGTACTTGCCCACCACCGTTGGCGGATCGGTACCGTAGTCCGTCGCGCCGTCCTGACTTGTGTATTTCAATCCCAATACCGGCGCTCGCCCATTCTCCGCCGTATCTCCCTCGCATAACTGCCCTGTGTCGAAATCTATATACGGCATTCCTCCGCTATCTAAGAGTACAGATAGCGTTATCTTCTTCTTGGTAATTGTGAAGTTGAATACTCTCGTTGTTTCGTTCTCGCCCTTCTCTTCGTCAGGATCGCCTTTGAACGTATATCCTTTGTCTGCTAAATCTTGATTTATTGTAGCAATAACTTGATGCACTCCTGCGTTGGTCATATCTTCGGGATACGTTATCCCTATCTTGTCTTCGTCATACCAAGTTTTTAGACTGTCATCTACGTCAGTAATGGAAAACTTTTGACCTGTATATTCAAATTCGACGTCGTTAGGCTCATCCATAGGCGCCAAACCTGCTCTTTCAGCCGCAAGTCTTAGATTAAGATGAAACGCGGGGAGCGCTACATTATTGAAAGCAGCAACATTACTGTTACTTGAAGATGCGCCCAAGGCTCCAGCAACGTATAATTTGCAATAACTATTATAATATGTAGAACGCGTCCAAAAATATGTCACACTTGTACCTAGCGCCCTATTCTTGGTCGACGTTTTCCATAGACCGCTAGTAGCGCCGCCAATTGTAGAGAATCCTACTTCTGCCATACTAGGCAACCATAACTTATCGTCGCCCCATGCGGTATAGGCGGTAGAGTTAACACTTTTATTTCCAGAATAAGTATAAGACGTGCTATACATATTATCGGCATTAGGCGCCACCAAAGCATCGTTATTGCAATCATATTTGATACTAGTCGAATATGCATACGTCTTTGTACTTTCTTTGTCCGGATCTTTTTGATATGGCATATTGTTGGGTATTTCTATAAATGAAGTCAAACTACCCGATACGTTATCCATTGTGAATTTGGCATAAAAACTATTTTCTTTTTGCTCTACTTTGGTTAACGTAGTACCTGTCTGCGCCCAATCGCCTCCATTGTTGAGTACGCAAGTCGCAATAAGACTCGTACCGTATAAATTGGAGGGATATTTAGACAATGTGTCAGAATAGTTGTCTGCCCCATTATAATGTGGTCCTGTACTAGTACTAACAGACGTGGTTTTATTTGTACTTACGTCGAAATAATAATAAGTCATTGGCACTGCTTGCCATAAAGTCAATATCGGATCGCCATTATCGTTTGTTGACAAATAAGTTGCCGCCCATGGTATGCCAGCGATCGTAACGGTGACGTCCAATGCGTCATTATAACTGCGAAAGTCCGCTGCCGTCTTTTCTTCAACACCTAAACCTTCGAGAGTATTTATATCAGGATTCTCTACGTTTGTTATCTGATGAATAAGTTCATAAAACACATCTTTATTGAACACTTTGGAGTTGGATGAAGTGTCTTCTTCATAATTTTCCAACAACATCTCGCCTATATTAGTACTACTGTTAGCCATACCGATAACTGTATTAAAAGCATTCGCAACTTTGGTTGAAATAAAAAAAGACGCTATGCTTGTAAAGCATATACAGACAATTATCAAGATAGATAA
This sequence comes from uncultured Clostridia bacterium, assembly GCA_947174325.1. Classification (GTDB taxonomy): domain Bacteria; phylum Bacillota; class Clostridia; order Christensenellales; family UBA3700; genus RACS-045. Next base: position 18,754 of record CAMWIL010000004.1, on the reverse strand, counting down.
GGCTAAAACGCCACTCAATTTCCTATTCCTTATATCCATTTTATTACCCCATTTTTTGTTCGGTCAGTAAAAGTACACATTTACTGACCGCAATGTGTTGCAAAAATACTTGTATAAAGCTATAATTATTGTGTAAATTGTCTCAAAATTCGGCAATTTCGCAGTTATAAAACCTAGTCAGTAAATGTGTACTTTTCTTAGAATTTTGTAATATTTTAATGAAAATAGAAATAATTTGGCTAAATTGTAAACTTGAATTATTATTTTTGATTGAAATTTTAAACTGTTTTGAGATTTCTCGACAAGCTTGAAATGACTTAAAAGCTCGTCAATGACATCTAATACACTCTGCTATCATTGCTAGCAAATGCTTATCATATTCGTTTAAGACGCGATTAGCAAAACGTTGCTGATCGCATAAATTATTGATAGTAAAAAGCAGTATGATCAAAATGACAATTATATGTGGCAGAATGACGAAAACAAAAAGCAGCGATGCAATTATTTGCTCATAGTTTTTGATTTAGCTGATTTGCGAACTTCCTCTCGCCTTCACTAAAAAATATGGCTTAAATTATTGCTTTACTGCTTTGACGTTACACTAACCTAAAATAAATAATAGGAAATAAAAAAATCGCCCCGTACTGAAAGTACGATGGCGAGTTTTGTTTTACTTGAACGGAAACGGAATTTTAACGTTTCCTATCCGCGAACGATATTCTTAGCGAACCAACTCCAACTTAGCCATTTCTGCGCCGTCGCCGCGTCTTTGACCAAGTCTTATGATACGCGTATATCCGCCTTTTTGACCGAGCTTGCTTGCTCTGTCAGCGTAGAATACTGCGTGCTCTCTGAAAATCTTTTCGATAAGCGGATGATTGATATCTTTTGTTCTTGCCTTGAATTCCGATTTCTTTTCACCTTCTGCCTTGATCTCTTGAAGATCTCTAAGGCTAGCCATAAGCTTTCTTCTAGCGGCAAGCTTCTTCGGTCCGTCATTGACAAACTCCTTTTCTACTTTGTCGCCCTTTTCGTTTTTAACGGTTTTGGTTACTTTTACGGTATCTTCATAGGTGTTTATAGCGAGAGTCAACATACTCTCTGCATAACTTCTAACCTCTTTTGCTCTGTCAACTGTGGTCTCGATAGATCCGTACCACAATAGTTCTGAGGCTTGATTTCTAATTATGGCCATTCTTTCTTCGGCTGTTCTACCCAACTTTCTTGCCATTTTTCTCTACCTCCTAATTATTCATCCTTGTCTTTGAGTTTAAGACCAAGGTCGTCTATTTTCTTCATGACTTCTTCAAGTGATTTCTTTCCGAGATTTCTAACCTTGAGCATGTCGTCTTCTGTCTTTTCGATCAAATCTTTAACGGTGTTGATACCCGCTCTTCTAAGACAGTTGTAAGATCTTACGGACAAATCCAAATCTTCGATCACCATTTCGTAGATCTTAGCCTGCGACTCGTTGTCTTGGCTTATAAGAATCTCTTTTTCTTCCATGTTATCCACAAGTCTTACGAAAATACCGAGATGGTCGTTCATGATCTTCGCGGACAAACTGATTACTTCGTTAGGGGTAGCAGTTCCATCGGTAGTAACGTCAATAGTGAGTTTGTCAAAATTGATGTCCTGTCCCTTTCTGGTGCTTTCTACCTGATAACTAGCTGCAATTACCGGAGTAAAAATAGAGTCTACGGGGATATATCCGATACCTTGTTCCGCATCCTTATTTTCACTTGCGCTTACGTATCCTCTGCCAACGCCGATATAGATTTCCATTTCCAAGCTTGCGCCCTCGTCGAGAGTGCAAATTTCAAGATCCGGATTAAGTATCTCGATATCGTCGCTGTGAGAGATGTCGCCGGCGGTAACTACGCCCGCGGTATATTTATTGATAGTACAGAGTTGTTTGAAGTTCTTATCCTCGGTGTGAGCCTTGACTGCAAGACCCTTGACGTTGAGGATAATATCGGTCACGTCTTCTTTGATACCCGGAATAGAAGTGAACTCGTGCTGAACGCCGTTTATTCTGATTCCAACGGCAGCCGCGCCCGGTAAAGCTCCCAAAAGTATTCTTCTAAGGCTGTTGCCGAGAGTCGTACCGAAACCTCTTTCAAGCGGTTCGATCGAATATCTCGTCTTTCTGCCGACTTCAATATCTTCTCTGTTAATATTTGGTTTTTGAATTTCTATCATTGTAAGCCTCCTTTTCAATGATTTGGCATAGCGTCAAAACGTATTACTTAGAATACAACTCGACAATCATATGCTCTTCAATCTTTTGCTCAACGTCAGCTCTCTCCGGCAACTCTACGACCGTACCGGTCATTGTCGCGTTGTCAAACGTCAACCACTTTGGAAGATTGAGTGTCTTAGCCTCCTTGATACCGCTGAATACCTTCTTGTCGGCTTTGTTTTCCTTTACACTTATCACGTCGCCTTTCTTTACGAGGAAAGACGGAATGTTTACGCAATTACCGTTGACGGTGATCAAACCGTGATTTACGATCTGTCTTGCCATAGAACGGGAAGATGCCAAACCGAGACGGTAAACGGTATTGTCAAGTCTTCTTTCGAGAAGAATGAGCATGTTTTCACCGGTAATACCCCTCATCTTTTCGGCTTTGTCGTAATATCCTCTGAATTGTTTTTCGCAAAGACCGTAAATTCTCTTGGTCTTCTGCTTTTCTCTCAACTGTGTTGCGTATTCGCTGTTTTTCTTACGAGCGGCGCCGTGCTGTCCCGGAGGAGTGCTGTTCTTGACAAAAGGACACTTTTCCGAATAACACTTATCGCCTTTCAAAAATAATTTTTCGCCCTCGCGTCTGCATTGACGACAATCTGGGCCTGTATATCTAGCCATATTCTTGCTTAACCTCCTATATTAGAGTCTTCTGCGCTTTGGTGGGCGACAGCCGTTGTGCGGGATCGGAGATACGTCTTTGATAAGCGTAACGTTCAATCCTACGTTTTGAAGGGCTCTGATTGCGGATTCTCTGCCGCTACCCGGTCCCTTGACATATACTTCCACGTTTCTAACACCTGCATCGTAAGCAACCTTACCTGCGTCTTCGCTGACGATTTGAGCGGCAAACGGCGTGGACTTCTTGCTACCTCTGAGTTGAAGCTTGCCCGCGCTCGACCAACTGATAGCATTGCCTTGCGTATCTGTTATCGTAACGATGGTGTTGTTGAAAGAGGCGTGAATGTGAGCGCATCCGTTTTCACCGCGACGCTTGTTTGCTACACGCTTTTTTGTAACTTTTTTAGCAACTGCCATTTTTCACTCCTCCTTATTTCTTCTTACGGCTAACGGTCTTCTTCGGACCTTTTCTTGTACGAGCATTTTGCTTTGTACTCTGACCGCGAACAGGCAATCCCTTACGGTGTCTTACGCCGCGGTAACAACCTATTTCCTGCAATCTCTTGATGTTCATCTTGATTTCGCGCTTCAAATCACCCTCAACCATAATATTGTTGTGGTCGATGTACTCACGAATCTTGTTTACTTCCTCATCAGTCAAATCTCTGACTCTTGTGTCAGGATTTATACCTGTATCAGCGAGAATTTTGTTGGACGTAACTCTTCCGATACCGTAGATATAGGTAAGTCCGATCTCAACTCTTTTCTCATTTGGCAAATCAACGCCACTAATACGAGCCATTTGATACCTCCAATAATTTAATAAAATGTTTATTATATTATTAAACGCTACGAGAAGTTAGATTGTCTGTTGTACTTGGAATGAAACAACCTATTAGCCGCTCCCCAACGATTAATGTCTATTTTGCGTTGGTATTATAACACGATTTAATAAATCTTGCAAGCATTATAATACATATTTTTTATCTTTTTTTACGCAATAAAGGAATTATGGGGTTTCCATAATCCTTTTTGCTCTTTTAATATTCAAGAGTTTTAGCTCTTAGCCTTGTTTCTGCTTATGCTTTTTGTATTTGGAGCAGATGATCATAACGGCTCCGTTTCTCTTTATAACCTTGCACTTGTCGCACATCGGTTTTACTGATGGTCTAACTTTCATTGTTATATCCTCCGTTAGTTCTTATTACGCCATACAATTCTTCCTTTTGTCAAATCGTATGGACTTAATTCTACTTTTACTGCGTCGCCTTCGAGAATTTTGATATAGTTCTTTCTCAATTTTCCCGACAGATACGCAACTATGACGTGTCCGTTGGACAACTCAACTCTGAAATTGGTGTTTGGCAATACTTCTATTACTTTTCCTTCAGCCTCGATTACGTCTTCCTTAGACATAGATACCTCCTGTTCATTCGGTTTGAAATTGATCGAGTTTGTTTACGATACTCTTGTCGTCTACGACTTCGTTAAGTCTTTCGTCCGCCGCCGCAATCACTTTGAGATGTTTTACGTTCTTTTGCTTAGGCGAGTCCAGTTTCCTCGACTTTCCGTCGGCTATCAAAACGTAATCTTCGTTAAGCGTAGCGACTATCATAAAAATCTTCTTGGCATCATGACCTCTTTTTGAAATCACGACGTCTCCGACATTAACGCTCATTTTCGCCTCATAACGAGAGTATTTCCACTCCCTCTTCGGTTATCAATACGGTGTTTTCGTAGTGCGCCGACGGTAAATTGTCCCTAGTCACTATCGTCCAACCGTCGTCAAGTACGTAGACCTTATGAGTTCCCATATTTATCATAGGTTCTATGGCAATGGTCATATGCTTTTTGAGTCGCATACCGTGACCTTGACGTCCGTAGTTGGGAACTTGCGGATCTTCGTGCATTTCTCTTCCGATACCGTGTCCGACCAGATCTCTTACCACGCCGTAACCGAAACTCTCGGCGTAACTCTGTATCGCATATCCCAAATCGCCAAGCCTTACGCCTTCTTTGAGAATTTTCACTCCCTCGAAGAAAGATTGTTTTGTTACTTCGACAAGGTTATGCTTTTCCTGACTCACTTTACCTATCTCGAACGTCCTCGCAGCGTCGCCGTTGTAACCTTTATAGATACTTCCGCAATCTACGCTGACTATGTCGCCCTCTTTGATAACGGTCTTTTGAGAAGGTATTCCGTGAACGACTTGCTCGTTTATCGACGTACATATGGACGCGGGAAAACCGCCGTATCCTAAAAATGACGGGATCGCGTTGCACTTCACAATGTGATCGTGCGCCATCTTATCAAGTTGCGCGGTCGTCATTCCCTCTTTTATATTGTCTTGCAACATATCGAGAGTATCTTTGACAATTTGATTTGCCTTACGCATCAATACGATCTCATCAGGCGTCTTAATCGTTATCATCTAAAATCTCCACGATGTCTTCAAAGACTTCTTCCATACCTTTCATGCCGTCGACGTTTTTGAGTACGCCCTTTTTATTGTAGTAATCAATCAAAGGCGCGGTCTGTCTCTCGTATACTTCAAGTCTTGCCTTGACAGTATCTTCTTTGTCGTCGTCTCTTTGATACAACGCGCTTCCGCACTTTTGGCACTTGTCGGAGTTGTACCAAGATATATGATAACTTTCTCCGCACTTGCACATTCTTCTGCCGGCTATTCTCTCGATCACCATATCTGCGTCCACTTGGATATTGACCGCAACGGTAACGTCGGAAAACTTACTCAAAGCTTCAGCTTGTTCAAGCGTCCTTGGAAAACCGTCGAGAAGGTATCCCTTCTTACAATCTTCCTCGGCAAGTCTTTGCTCGACAAGTCCTATAACGACCTCGTCAGGCACTAGCAAGCCCTTGTCTATAAAAGCCTTAGCTTCTACGCCCAACGGAGTACCCGCCTTGATGTTCGCCCTCAAAATATCTCCCGTAGAGACGTGAGGTATATCGTACTTGCCGCATATACGCGTCGCCTGGGTGCCTTTGCCAGCGCCCGGCGCGCCTAAAAATACCAAGTTCATAACAGCCTTCATTATTTAAGGAAGCCTTTGTAGTGCTTCATCATAAGTTGTCCTTCGAGTTGCTTGTTGAACTCCAACGCTACGCTTACCGCGATCAGCATACCCGTCGAGGATATCGCGTTGGTCAATCCCAAGTCATTTCCCAAAAGTTGGAAGAGAGCCGCAGGGATTATCGCAATAAATCCAAGGAACAACGCTCCGAACAAGACTATTTTGTTATTTATTTTTGCAAGGTAATCGCTGGTCGGCTTACCGCCTCTGATACCTTGTATCGTACCGCCGTACTGTTGAAGGTTTCTCGCAACGTCTTGCGGATTGAACTGTATCTGCGCGTAGAAGTATGCGAAGAAGATTATCAATCCCAACATTACCAAATAGTAGAATACCCAACCTACCCATTGCCACTGGTTTGTAGACGTGCCTGGATAGCAGAAAATCATATAGTTGTTAAAATGTTGCGAATCCTGTCCTACGAATTGGAATATCATCATCGGGATGGTCATAAACGACGATGCGAAGATGATAGGCATAACGCCCGAACTGTTTACCTTGATAGGAATAAACGTCGATTGTCCGCCGTACATCTTGTTGCCCTTGACTTGTTTTGCGTAGTTGACTTTGATCCTTCTCTCTCCGCCGTCTACGAATACAATGAACAAAAATAGCAACAATACTACTACTATATATCCCAATAAGTTCCAAATCTTTGTTGTATCGGTTTTTATTTGAGGAATGGTGTTGACCATTGCCAAGCCAAAAGAAGATAGGATACCGCTGAAAATTATAAGCGACGTTCCGTTTCCAATACCGAGTTCGGTAATTCTTTCGCCAAGCCACATTACGACCGTACTTCCTGCAACGAGAAGAGCAATGAGCATTATCGCCGTCAACCAACCTTTTGCCTCGCCGAACATAGGATCAATATAATCCTTGTAAGCTACGACGATACCGATTGCTTGAACTACTGCAAGTACTATTGCAACGTATCTCGTGATTATCGTAATTTTTTCACGCCCCTCATCACCTTGCTTGGAAAGTCTTTCAAGCGGAGGAATGATCAGTGTGAGCAACTGCATTATGATAAAGCTGTTGATAAACGGCAAGATACCCAGCGCGAACAACGTCAAATACTGCATCGAGCCGCCGCTCATCATACTCAAAAGTTGGAATATCGTATTTTGGCTCGAATTGTTCGACAAGTCAAACTGAGCGCTGTAAAAATCTACGGATATTCCCGGAAGCGGTATCCAGCAACCTATACGGAAAGCCAAAAGGATTCCGAAGGTTGCGAACATTCTGCTTCTGATGCTTTTATCGCTAAATGCGTTTTTAATAGTTTGCCACATTATAGCACCTCTGCTTTGCCACCTGCTTTTTCAATTATTTCCGCAGCTGACTTAGTAAATTTGTTTGCTTTAACCTCAAGTTTTTTAGTTAATGTACCGTTGCCAAGAACCTTCAAACCATAAGGTTCAACCTTACTAAGCACGCCCTTCTCAAGAAGAAAGTCTGCTGTAATTTCCGTACCGTCTTCGAACTGCTCCAAAGCGCTTACGTTGACGATAGAATATTCTTTTTTGAATACGTTGTTGAAACCTCTCTTCGGAATTCTTCTTACGAGAGGCATTTGACCGCCTTCAAAGCCGGGTCTTACACCGCCGCCACTACGAGCCCATTGACCCTTGTGACCTTTGCCGGAAGTCTTGCCGAGACCCGAACCGATACCTCTGCCGAGTCTTTTGGATTGCGTCTTTGCTCCGTCTGCCGGAGCCATATTACTCAATTTCATCTTATACTCTCCCTTACGCTTGCTCAATCATTACGAGGTGCGAAACGATTTTGAGCATACCTTCTGAACAAGCATTTGACGTGATAACGTTGCTGCTGCCGATCTTATGAAGACCGAGAGCCTTTACGGTATCCTTCTGCTTTTGCGTGCAACCTATCGTGCTCTTTACGAGTGTAACCTTAATCTTTTCCATAAGTCGCCTCCTTAGCCCAAAATTTCTTCTACGCTCTTACCTCTGAGCGCGGCAATTTGTTCTGCCGTTTTCATACTTGCAAGTCCTGCAAAAGTTGCTTTTACGCAGTTGATTTTATTGTTGCTTCCCATAGACTTCGTTCTTACGTCCTTGATACCTGCGCATTCGAGTACGGCACGAACCGGACCGCCGGCGATAACACCGGTACCTGCGCTGGCAGGCATTATGATAACCTTAGAACTTCCGAAGTTGCCGATTGCCTCGTGCGGAACAGTCGTATCTACGGTCGCGATCTTGATCATATTGCGCTTAGCTTCGGCAGTAGCTTTACGAATAGCTTCCGGCACTTCGCCCGCCTTGCCCATTCCAAGACCGATAGAACCTTGTCCGTCGCCTACTACGATAAGAGCAGCAAATCTCATTGTTCTACCGCCTTTTACTACTTTCGTAACGCGGTTTACGCAGATGAGTTTATTGAGCAAATCGTCTTGATTGTTAAATCTCTCTTTTCTTGCCATTTTACCGTACCTCCTTAGAATTTAAGACCGGCTTCTCTTGCGCCGTCGGCTACTTTCTCTACACGTCCCGTATAAAGATATCCGCCTCTGTCGAATACTACTTCGGTGATGCCTGCTTTCAAAGCCTTTTCGGCAACTGCCTTGCCTACTACGTTTGCCGCTTCGCTCTTAGACATACCTTTTACTTTTGCTACCATATCCTTGTCGAGAGTCGAGCAAGAAACAAGCGTTACACCTTTAACGTCATCGATGATCTGAACGTTGATATTATTGGTACTTCTATAAACGTTGAAGCGAGGTCTTTCGGCTGTACCGCTGATTTTTGATCTAACTCTTTGATGTCTTTTTTGCCTGATGGCATTTTTATCAATCTTACTAATCATTTTATCTCACTCCTTATTTCTTACCCGTCTTTCCTTCCTTGCGTACGATCACTTCGTCTTTATAACGAATACCGTATACGTGGTACGGATCAGGATTGCGAACTTTTCTGATATTGGCAGCCATTTGACCTACCAATTCTTTATTGATACCCTTGACTACGACTTCGGTAGTAGACGGACACTCGTAAGTGATGCCCGGTACTTCTTCGATCTCGACCGGATGAGAATATCCTACGCTGAGGACGATCTTCTTGCCTTGCTTAGCTACCTTGTAACCTACGCCGTTGAGGATCAAAGATTTTTCAAAACCTTTGGAAACGCCCTCTACCATGTTGGCGATAAGTTTTCTGTAAAGTCCGTGCATGGCTTTTACGTTCTTTTCGTCGTTGGGTCTTGTAACCTTAACCGAATTGTCTTCTACCGCAACGGAAATAACACTGTTTACGCTGAGAGTCAAAGTACCTTTTTGACCTTTTACGGTAACAACGTTTTCCGGCGAAACGCTTACTTCTACGCCTTGTGGGATAGCCACCGGAAGTCTACCTATTCTTGACATAATTCCTTTACCTCCCTATTACCAAACGTAAGCGAGCACTTCTCCGCCGATGTGCGCTGCGCGTGCCTTCTTATCTGTCATAACGCCCTTGGACGTGGAAACAATAGCTATTCCCAAACCGTTGAGCACGACAGGAAGATTTTCCGAATTAGCGTATACTCTAAGACCTGGCTTGGAAATACGCTTTATACCCGAAATGACCTTTTCATTATTGGGTCCATACTTCAAATTTACCTTCATAACACTTTGAACTTCGCCTTCTACTATTTCAAATCCGTTGATGAAGCCCTCGTCTGTCAAAATTTGAGCGATCGCTTTTTTCATCTTGGAGCTTGGCATCTCGACACTTTCGTGCTTTGCTACCAAACCGTTACGGATACGTGTAAGCATATCTGCGATTGGGTCAGTTATCATCATAGTAAATGTCCTCCTATTACCAACTTGCCTTCTTTACTCCGGGGATCTCGCCCTTGTATGCGAGTTCTCTGAAGCAAATTCTGCAAATTCCGTACTTTCTTAATACTGCGTGCGGTCTTCCACAAATTTGGCATCTCGTGTATGCTCTTGTGGAGTACTTTGGAGTCTTTTGTTGTTTGTTGATCATTGCTTTTTTAGCCATTTTCTAATCTCCTTATTTCACAAAAGGCATACCGAGGAGAGTCAACAACTCCTTAGCCTCTTCGTCTGTTTTTGCAGTTGTAACGACGATAACGTCAAAACCTCTTACCTTCTCTACCTTGTCGTATTGAATTTCCGGGAAGATGATTTGTTCCTTAACGCCCATTGCGTAGTTGCCACGTCCGTCAAAAGAATCGTTTGGCACGCCCTTAAAGTCTCTTACGCGGGGAAGCGCGACGGATACGAGTTTATCCATAAAGTCGTACATCTTTTTACCGCGAAGAGTAACCTTTGCGCCGATTACCATACCTTCTCTGACTTTGAAGTTTGCAACGCTCTTCTTTGCTTTACATTCAGCGGGAGCTTGACCTGCGATCATTTTGAGTTCTTCAATCGCTTGTTGAAGGCTCTTGCTGTTGTCTTTTACGTCGCCGAGTCCCATATTAAGAACTACCTTTTCAAGTTTCGGAACTTCGTTGACGTTCTTGTAATTGAATTTTTTGATCAATGCAGGAACTACTGTCGATTTATAATATTCCAACATTCTGTATTCTCTATTTTCCACAGTCGTTATCCTCCATTAGTTGTTTTCTTCTTCCGTCTTCACGGTCTTTTTTGCTTTAGTAGCGGTCTTCTTCGTAGCTTTCTTAGCCGTCTTAGCAGCTTTAGCAGCCTTTACGTCCAAAGACGCTCCGCACTTCTTACAGATACGGTTTTTTACAGACTTGCCGTTTTCGTCAACGGTGACGCTGTGACCTACTCTCGTAGCCGCATTACAGCTTGGGCAGATGATCATAACGTTGGAAACGTTGATCGAAGCCTCTCTCTCTATAATGCCGCCCTTTTCCTGAGCGTTACGAGGTTTAACGAAACACTTCACGGTCTTCAAGCCGTCGCCTTTGAGAACCACTCTATTGGACTTGGTGTTTACTGCCAAAACCTGACCTGTCTTACCTTTATCCGAGCCCGCGATGATCTTTACCGCGTCGCCCTTCTTAACATTCATACTCATAGTGGTCTACCTCCGTTAGATTACCTCAGGGGCGAGAGATATGATCTTCATATAATCTTTATCTCTAAGCTCTCTGGCGATTGGTCCAAAGATACGCGTGCCTCTCGGTTGTTTTTGGTTGTCGATAATAACTGCGGCGTTGTCATCAAATCTGATGTGCGAACCGTCTGTTCTTCTGATACCTTTCTTGGTTCTGACGATTACAGCCTTAACTACGTCGCCTTTCTTAACTGCGCCGCCCGGAGTAGCAGCCTGAACTGCCGCAACGATAACGTCGCCTATATTACCGCTTCTACGGAAGGATCCGCCCATAACTCTAATACACTTGATTTCCTTTGCGCCTGAATTGTCCGCAACTGCCAATCTTGTTTCCGGTTGTATCATATTCGGTCCTCCTTATTTAGCCTTTTCGACGATCTCAACCACTCTCCAACGTTTCTCTTTGGACAGAGGTCTTGTTTCGACGATACGAACGGTATCGCCTATGCCACATTCATTTTGCTCATCGTGAGCCTTGAACGTCTTTGTTCTGTTGACAATCTTACCGTAAAGAGGATGTTTAACACGCTCTTTGATAGCAACGACAACAGTCTTATCCATCTTGTCGCTGACTACAACGCCAACTCTGGTTTTTCTGAGATTTCTTTCTTCCATGTTTTGTTATCCTCCTTATTTAGATTTCTTTGTTGCTTTCTTAGCCGCCTTAGCAGGCTCTTGAGAAATGCCGAGTTCTCTTTGACGGATAACCGTCTTTACTCTTGCGATATCTTTCTTGCATATTGCAAGTTGATTTGCGTTTTCGAGTTGTCCTGCTTTGTGCTTAAAGCGAAGATTGAAAAGTTCTTCCTTCAACTCGTTCAATTTGAGATTAAGTTCGTCATTTGTCATCTCGAAAAAATTACTTGCTTTCATCTTCACTCACCTCTTCTCTCTTAACAAACTTGCACTTTACCGGCAACTTGTGGGATGCAAGTCTGAGCGCTTCGCGAGCGACTTCTTCACTTACACCAGCCATTTCAAACATTACACGGCCCGGCTTTACTACTGCTACCCAGTATTCTACGCTACCCTTACCGCTACCCATTCTGGTTTCAGCAGGTTTTTTTGTTATAGGTTTGTGCGGGAAAATGTTTATCCAAACTTTACCGCCTCTCTTGATGTAACGTGTCATTGCGATACGGGCTGCTTCTATTTGGTTGGAGGTAATCCAACTCGGCTCGAGCGCTACGAGACCGTATTCGCCGTATGCCACTTTGTTGCCCTTGTTTGCCTGTCCGGTCAATCTTCCGCGATGAACACGACGTCTTTTTACTCTTTTAGGCATTAACATTACGCGTTACCTCCTTCCTTATTCTCTTTTGCATTGGTTGCGCTCTTTCCGAGTACTTCACCCTTGTAAACCCATACTTTTACGCCGATGATACCGAAAGTCGTATGCGCCTCGGCAGTACCGTAGTCGATATCCGCTCTCAAAGTTTGAAGAGGGATAGAACCTTCGTGGTAGCTTTCCGATCTTGCGATTTCCGCGCCGTCGAGACGACCAGAAACCTTAGTCTTGATACCTTTGACGCCGCTCTTCATAGCCTTGGAGATACATCCCTTCATTGCTCTTCTGAAAGCGGTACGCTTTTCGAGCTGAGCGGCGATGTTTTCCGCGATAAGTTGAGCGTCCGTGTCAGGTCTCTTAACTTCCATAATATTGATGCTTACGCTCTTCTTGGGAGCAAGCTTCATAACTTCTTTTTTGATCTGCTCAACGCCTGCGCCAGCTTTACCGATCATAATACCCGGTTTGGAGGTGTAGATCGTAACGATAACGATGTCGTTTGCCGAAGAAAGTATTCTGCTGATCGTTATTTTGGAAATCGAGCATTGATAATACTTCTTTTTAAGATAAGTTCTTATCTTGTGGTCTTCGACAAGGTTCTTGGAAAAATTCTTCTTGTCAGCATACCATTGCGCGTTCCACTCTTTAATAACGCCGACTCTTAAGCCGTGTGGACTAACTTTTTGACCCATTTTTAATACCTCCTTGCTTATTTAGCGCTTGCAGCGTCTTGTGTTTTTTCATCAAGAATTATCGTGATGTGGCAGGTGCGCTTGTTTATTCTTGCCGCGCTTCCCTTTGCTCTTGCTCTGATACGTTTGAGGATAGGACCTGCGTTTGCGAAACATTCTGCAACGTAAAGATCGCTCTTGCTCATATTCAAATGGTCTTCCGCGTTTGCCGCCGCCGAGTTGAGCAATTTGATAAGCGGTTCGCAAGCAGCCTTGCGTGTAAACTTCAAAATTGCCAAAGCTTCGACGTAGCTCTTTCCTCTAATAATATCAAGTACTATTCTTACTTTGTCGGGAGACATTCTTACATACTTAACTGTAGCGCTTGGACGCTTGTCGGCATTGTCTTTACGAGCCTGTGCTTTTTCTCTTAATCTCTTTGCCATTTTTTATCTCCTTCCTGTCGTTTTCTCGCCGGCGTGACCCTTGAAGGTTCTTGTCGGAGCGAACTCGCCGAGTTTGCAGCCGACCATATCTTCGGTGATATATACGGGTACGTGCTTTCTGCCGTCGTGTACGGCGATCGTGTGTCCTACCATATCCGGGAAGATCGTCGAAGATCTTGACCAAGTCTTAACGACTTTCTTCTCGTTGGCGTTGTTCATTGCGATAATTCTGTCTATAAGTCTCTTTTCAACGAAAGGTCCTTTTTTTACTGATCTACTCATTTTCGCTCCTCCTAGTTCACACGCTTGATGATGAACTTATTGCTCTTGTTCTTCTTTCTGGTCTTGTAACCCAAAGCAGGTTTACCCCAAGGAGTTACAGGACTAGGCATACCGATAGGCGACTTGCCTTCGCCACCGCCGTGCGGGTGGTCGCAAGGGTTCATTACAACGCCGCGGACCGTCGGTCTAACGCCCATATGACGTTTGCGACCTGCCTTACCGATAGAAACGATCTCGTGTTCGAGATTGCCGACCTGACCGATCGTAGCTCTGCACTTGATAGGAAGATATCTCATTTCGCCGCTCGGAAGTCTGAGCGTAGCGTACTTGCCTTCCTTAGCCATCAATTGAGCCGAATTGCCTGCCGATCTTGCGATCTGACCGCCCTTGCCGGGATGCATTTCTATATTGTGGATAACCGTACCTACGGGGATCTTTTCAAGAGGAAGCGTATTGCCCGTCTTGATGTCCGCATTTTCGCCGCTCATAACGGTGTCGCCCTTTTGCAAACCGAGAGGCGCGATAATGTATCTCTTTTCTCCGTCTGCGTATACCAAAAGCGCGATGTTTGCGCTGCGGTTTGGATCGTACTCAATGGAAGCTACCTTTGCGGGAACGTTATCCTTATTACGCTTGAAATCAATTATTCTGTACTTTCTTCTGTTGCCGCCGCCGATGTGTCTAACGGTAATTCTACCTGTCGCGTTTCTACCGCCCGATTTGTTCAAAGATTGAAGCAAACTCTTTTCGGGAACGGTCGTCGTGATCTCGGTAAACGCCGATACTGTCATAAAACGACGCGCGGGAGAAGTTGGTTTATATCTCTTAATAGCCATTATCTTGTCCTCCCATTATGCCAAACTCTCGAAGAATTCGATCGTCTTGCTATCTTGTGTCAACGTAACTACGGCTTTCTTGTAACCGGTCGTCGTACCTTCGTACTTGCCCATTCTCTTTTTCTTGCCGTCAACGTTTACAGTGTTGACTTTTGCTACCTTTACGCCGAAGATGTCTTCAACGGCAACCTTTATCTGAGTTTTCGTAGCCTCTTGCGCTACTTTGAAAGTATACTTTTTATCAGCGATACCGTCATAACTCTTTTCCGTAAGGATAGGGGATATAATAATATCATATTTATTCATTATTCGCATACCTCCTCAAATCTGCTTTGGATCTTGTTGACCGCGTCAACGGTGAAGATACATTTTGTGTTGGCAGCCAAATCGTAAACGTTTACGAGATCCGCGTTGATAAGCGTAACGTTCTGAATGTTTGCGCACGCTCTCAAAACTGCTTCGTCATCGTTTGCTACTGCGATCAAAACCTTGCTATTGATCTCAAAAGCTTTGAGCATTTGAGCGATATACTTGGTCTTCGCAGCTTCAAGTTGAAGTTTGTCCAACACGATGAAATCGTTGTCGCTTACCTTTGCGCTCAATGCGGAAAGAGTAGCCGCTGTCTTCATCTTCTTGTTTATCTTCTGCGAGAAATCTCTTGGCTTCGGAGCGAATACTACGCCGCCGCCCGTCCATTGCGGACTTCTGATGCTGCCTTGTCTAGCGCGACCCGTGCCCTTTTGTCTCCAAGGCTTCTTGCCTCCGCCTCTAACTTCCGTACGAGTCAAAGTGGACTTCGTGCCTTGTCTTTTGTTCGCCAACTGAGCAACTACTACCTGGTGAATAAGCGCTTCGTTGTATTCAACGCCGAATACTGCGTCGTTGAGTTCGATCTCGCCTACTTTCTTTGCTTTTATATCTAAAACATTAACCTTCATTTTTGCTCACTCCTTTAACCGTTTTGCTTTACAACAACAACGTTACCCTTTGCTCCGGGGATAGCGCCCTTGATGAAAAGAAGATTACGTTCGGCATCGACTCTTGCCACTGTGAGGTTTCTGACAGTAACTTTCTCATTACCCCAATGTCCGGACATTTTCTTGTTCTTGAATACTCTTGAAGGAGTAGAACAAGCGCCCATAGAACCTACGCCTCTGTGATAACCCGAACCGTGCGCCATAGGACCGCAGTGGTGATTCCATCTCTTTACCGCGCCGGTAAAGCCGTGTCCTTTGGACGTACCGCTTACGTCTACGAGAGATCCCTCCGCAAATTGCGCGCAAGTCAATTCCTGACCGAGTTCGTAAGAAGCGACTTCCGTTCTGAATTCTCTCAAAACTCTTCTAGGCGTAACGCCTGCTTTCTTGTAATGACCCTTTACAGGCTTGTTTACGTTCTTCTCTTTGATATCGCCGAATGCGATTTGAAGAGCTTCGTAGCCGTCGTTGTCAAGGGTTTTCTTTTGCACGATCGGACACGGACCGGCCTGAACGATCGTAACAGGAATAACTGTGCCGTCCGGTGCAAAAATCTGACTCATTGCTAACTTTTTTCCAATGATTGCTTTATTCATAGATAAAGTTCATCCTCCTATTTTATTTCGCAAAACCGCTTGTTGCAGTTTTTAATTGACTAATATTATTGTTTTTATATTGCTTACAGTTTGATTTGAATATCAACGCCTGCGGGCAAATCGAGTTTCATAAGCGCGTCAACAGCCTTAGCGGTCGGGTTCATAATATCGATAAGTCTTTTATGAGTACGCAATTCGAATTGCTCTCTGCTGTCCTTATACTTGTGAACCGCTCTGATGATCGTAACGATTTCTTTTTCCGTAGGAAGTGGGATAGGTCCGGAAACCTGTACGCCGCTTCTCTTAGCCGTCTCTACTATCTTATCCGACGCAAGGTCGATAAGGTTGTGATCGTACGCTCTTAATCTGATTCTGATTGTTTGTCCTGCCATTTTTCTTTCTCCTTTTTTACCTAACTTTTATTTTTTCTCTACACACTTCCGTGCGTTCCGCCTCTGCCTTTAAAAATGGGCTTGCAGAATAGCCCAATTCCGTTAGTCGCCCGATTGTCGGACACTTGTCTGCGGAAGTTCTCTCCTTATATAAGCAGTAACCTCCCGCTTCATCCCTTTTGGCATAAGCACAAATGATTTTACAAGATATATAGAAAATACGCAATTATATGAATGTAAAATTTATGTAAAATTTTCAAAAACAGTATTTTCGCCCTAAAAATTGGTTATTTTAAGCGATATTGAATGATACGGATAGATGATTGAATTGTTTGAACTATGGATAAAGATTAAATTGCTATGAGAATAGGCGCGACTGCGCGATTTGCTTTATCAGTACGATATTAATGGCGTTATCTTCGTTCTAAAAATTGATTAGATTTGGATAGAAGATTAAATTGCCGCGAGAATAGGCGCGACTGCGCGATTTCCATTATTAATACAATATTTTTTATCAAAAACTATTAGAATAATAATCGAAAACCGCGCATTTCGCCTGCCCCACTCTGCTACGTCGATCAAAACCGTGAATATGACGAATCTTTTTGAATTCGCGACGCTTTTTGTATTCGCTTTATAGATCAATATACTTTCTCACTAAATTAAAATCCCTTGCTACCATTGCTAGCAAGGGATTTTAATTTGCGCTCAATATGCGTTTAGCAACATATTGCTAAACGCATATTTTTCCGAACGCACCTATATCCATATACACTTCTCTTTGTCTAATAAACAACTTATGTAAATCTTCGTTTGTTACAACTCACCAACACATCAAACGTTTGAGTTTTCTCCGCTAAACAAATTGATAAACTTCTTGTCCTTTTTGAAAGCGTACGTCAAAGCGATTTTTGTTTTGCTCAAAGGCGGAGTGTTGTTGTCTGTCTGCGTAAAGATTATTTCTTCAAAATATTCAAATTCCGGCTTATAGTCTTTGTCGTAGTACGCAATAAGCAAATCGCTCTCGTCTATCATTATTTGATTTCTCTCAATCTGCGGCTTCTTTCTCATTGTACTCGCAGGTATAGGATATTTGCATACTTCAAAATATTCGTTTAAACTATTTTGTATTTGTTTATTTGGTTCGCCGTACTGACTTATAAAAACGCGTTTAATCTGCGGATATTTTTCTTTTAATTGCGAAACAATAATGTAACACATAGAATCAAAGCCTGTCATTTCTCCAAACAAAAATTCATCTGCCCCGTCTTCCGTAATCAATTTCTCTATTGTATTTTGGACTTTCTGCTCTAATAAATCTCTATCTACCTTATCACCGAACTTACTATGTCCTATAAATGCTACCTTCATATTGACCTCTTTGTAGTTTCATTAGAATAATTATACAGTCATTTTTTGTTTTTAGTCAACTAAACGCTTAGTAGAATAAACTATTTTTAATATATGTCAGTATTAGAATTAGTTCAGTAGACCAAACTATTTATGAGTATCATATTATGACTTTAACAGAAGCAATACAAAAAAGAATTTATGATCTAGCAATAAAATATGATTTATCAGTTTATGGACTTGCAAAAAAGTGTGGCGTATCACGCTCAACATTATGTATGCTCGCCGAGTATAAATCAATAGGAGTAATCATTATTTATAATATTTGCGAAGGTCTAGGCATTACACTCAAAGAATTCTTTGATTCTCCGCTCTTTGCAAGAGAAAACTTATCTGATTGATAAAATGATAATATGAAAAATTACGGTGAAGCACTAAAACAACAAAGACTAATTAGCGGATATACACAAGAGCAAGTATCAAATGCAACAGGAATTGCACAGTCAAATCTTAGTGCTTGGGAAAATAATGTATATGATCCAACTATAGAATTCTGTATAATTTTAGCAGACTTCTACGATATAAGTCTTGATGAACTTGTAGGGCGGGATATTCATAAATAAATCAACAATTAACAATTACGAAAAATGCAAGCGAAATCGCTTGCATTTGTTTTATGATCTCCTAACACGACGAGCAAACGCGAAAAGAAGTTTTTGCAATTATTTGCTCATAGTTTTTGGTTTAGCTAATTTACGATTTACCTTTATGTGTCGCTAAAAAATATGGCTTAAATAATTGCGAAACTTCTTTGAAGCCATACACTACTAAAAATAGTGAAAAGTGAATAGTGAATAATTAAGAAGTTAGGATACAGAATTCTCTATCCTACACCAC
>CAMWIL010000003.1 GCA_947174325.1 uncultured Clostridia bacterium | reverse complement strand
GTATCGTTGGTATTATAAAGATATTTTTAATTTTATTTTTAACAATTCAAATATCAAAAAAATTGTTCTAAAGACAAGAGAATTGAAAGAAAAGGAAAAAAGACTTAAAATACATCGCCAAAGAGAAGCGAAGTTTTCAATTCAAAGAGATTTGTTGCTTTCGGAATTACAGAAGTTAAACATTAATGTAGGAACTATTACAGAAGCGAGAGAAGCTTTAAAAAATTTTGAATTGAACTATTCCAGACCTGAATTACATTCAAAAGAAAAAGATTTAAAATTTTTATTGATGGCATCACAATCTCTTGCTGAAGAGATCAAGGTGCAGGAATGTTTTAATGGACAAGGCAAATTACTTATATCCCGCCAAAAAAATATAGAAAAATTGCTTTCTATTTTTCAAGAAATTATAAGAGAAAACGAAAATTTTAAAGATTACATAGTACCCATAGAGGAGATTTTAAAGGAAGCAAAAAATAAGACAGATACTTTTTCTACAATTGATATAAATCAAACAGTTAAAAAGTTGGTTAAAGAAAAACGCGATATTGACTTTCAAATACAACAACTTAATAGGGAGATGATTAAGTTGAATTATAAAGAAGTAGAAGACAGTATAGCTATTTGCAAGAAACTATTATTAGAAATCGATAAATTTGGTGAAATTGTAGATTTGCAGAAATTATCAAATGAAATAAATTGTCTTAGAAAAGAATTAGAAGATCTTCGAAAAGAGTTTGATACAGCAAGTCAAAAGCACATTAGTAAGGAGGTTACGGATAATTATAATTTAATGAAAACGACCTGCTCTTTTGTTGCTGAAGATTTTGCAAATGACGGGTTTAAAATTGTTTTTGATGCTAAAGGCATATCGCTTTATGGTGAGATTATTGAAGAGATTAAGCTTGGAAATGGGGAGATAAAGCAATTTCTAGTACAATATAATCCGGGTAGTATGGCGAGACAAACTACATGGCAAATTTTGTGCTATTTATCAATAATGAGATTTGCTTTAACAAGGTTCAGTGGATTGCCGGTTATGCCCATCCTTGTATTTGATAATATTTCAATGCCTTATGATGTTAAAGATGGATCAAATAATTATAATAGTATTTATAAATTGATTAAAGAGTACGCAAATGAAAATAACATTCAGGTAATTTTAACGTCTAATGTACCTGCAACTGATGTTGGAGAAAAGCAATTTATTGATCTGTCTATTGGCTTAAATCCGGCATTTTAAAGGTGTTAAATTCTTAAGATGATAAGATTAGGACTTTTGGTTGTTGCACCCTTAAAAAGGGGGCGGGGTAAGACTAACCCCATAAATTCTATTTATCTTAAACGAATATAACTCAAGCAATGGATTTTCGTGGCGAATACGAGCGAAAGCCATTGAAATAGCACTTACAGTGAGAAATGGGAATTTGGTATATATTTTTGGTATTTGACTAGGTAAGAAGAATTAAGTATTAGTTCTAAAATAACCTTCTTCTGTAAATCAATACAACAAAGTTGCTTTATTTATGAAAT
Organism: uncultured Clostridia bacterium; assembly: GCA_947174325.1. GTDB lineage: Bacteria > Bacillota > Clostridia > Christensenellales > UBA3700 > RACS-045. Next base: position 58,006 of record CAMWIL010000003.1, on the reverse strand, counting down.
TGTGTTTAGGCTTATAGATAATTGATTATGTTGTTTTTACATTAGACATGGTTCAAGTCATCGTTGTTTACATTCAATTTATTTTTAGTTTATAATTAAAATGCTAATATTAAATATGAAGGTGACAACAATGAAACACACAAAAGAACTAAAAGAAAAATTGGTGCAAGAGTATTGCGAAGGAGTTGCGGTTAAAGATTTAATTCACAAATACAATGTTTCAAGAAGCACTGTTTATGAATGGGTTAAAATGTATAAGACGCAGATTAACAATAAAACTAATGAGAGTTTCAATTATAAACAATTGCTTGAAGAACAAAAGGCATCTCAAAAGACTGCACTTGAGTTGGAGATATTAAAAGAAGCGCAATGTTTTGATACTGCTCCAAGAAAAACTAAACTAGAAGCAATTGAAAGACTGTTTGGGAAGTATAAAGTAAAAGTGATGTGCCGTGTTCTTAAAGTGGATACGGCAACTTTTTATAATTATCATTTTCGCAGAGTAGAAAAAACTACATATGAGATTCGTGATGAAGCACTGAAAGAAAAAATAAGTCTCGTCTATGAAGAAAGTGAGCACAGGTTTGGCGCAAAGAAAATAACGGCAAAGTTGCAATCGATGGGCGAAACTGTTTCAATGCAAAAAGTCAGTTCTCTTATGAAAGAGATGGATATTAAAAGCAAACAATGTAAAAAACGTGTATTTATCCAGCGAGAAAGTAAGCGACCGAGCTTGCCACATTTATTACATAGAGAATTTACACAGAAACAACCGAATGTGTTTTGGGTAGGAGATATAACGCAAATTAAAATGGGTGAATTAAACTTTTATCTTTGCGTAATAATAGACTTGTTTTCAAGAAAAGTTATAGCTCATAGATTGTCTGGTCAAAGCACTAGTAATTTAGTCATTAATACTTTTAACGATGCTTACGAGTTGCGTGGACAACCTAAGGGCTTATCTTTTCATAGCGATAGAGGTGGTCAGTATGTATCAAATGAATTTCAGGAACTATTGCGTTTTTATGGAGTAAAGCAATCTTGCTCAAAAGCATATAATCCGTATGACAATGCTGTTGTGGAATCGTTCTTTTCAAAGTTTAAGAAAGAGGAAATTAATTGCGGGCACTTCGAAGATTTTCTTGATTTAAAGACAAAAATTGATAAATATATGGATTTTTACAACGGCTATCGTCCACATGAAAGTCTAGGTAATATGACTCCAAACCAGAAAGAAATTGAATATTATAGTAAATAAAAAATCGGACAGTCCGAAAAGAACTGTCCGATTTTCCATGCACCGTGCAGGTGGCAGAGAGTGAGGGATTTGAACCCTCGGAACGGTTACCCGTTCACACGATTTCCAATCGTGCGCCTTCGACCACTCAGCCAACTCTCTATTTTAACTATTTAGTTTTAACAAAATGATATTACCATAATTTCGTTGCTTTGGCAAGTGTTTGCTTAAAGAAAGTAGGATATAAATGTTTCGTAGGCTTGAATTTAATTAAATGTAAGATTTATTGTTGTTTTGGTAAATAAAAAAGTCCCAAAGGGTATTATATGCGCGTGGAATGGCAAATATCTATAAAATGATTGCAAATAGTTTTTCGACTGTGCTATACTAAGGCTAGATAATTTCTATCGGAGGAATTTATGGAAGAAGAGCAATATACTGAAGAATTGACTTTTAAGAAAATATGGGAAAAAATTAAAATAAGCGGCGTGAGAATAATCGTTTATGTTTTGATAGGTCTTATCCTTGCAGTTGCGGTTTTGGGCGTATGCAATATTGTTATGACCAAAAGCCAATATGAGACAAGAATAACATATTATTACTCGGGAGTTGAAGACGGCAACGATCCTTGGGGCGGTCAAATGAGTTTAGTCACCAACATAAGGACGTCGTCTAACGTACGCAACGCTTTGACGAAGTGCGGTTATGATGAAGAAACAGTGGACAAACTCGTAAACGAAGTTATAAAAAGTCTTTCGGTCATTCCTACTTCTACCAATGAGAAAACAAATGAGAATGAAGAAGTTGTGAGCGCCGATTACAATTATAGAATAATACTTGCTCAAAATTCCGCGATAGACAAACTTATCAATTCTAAAAACGAATATAATACGATCGTAAGCGCGATCACGGAAGAGTATATAAATTCTTTTAAGGCTAATTTTTCTATGGATACGAAATTGCCTGCTATCGAAAGAGTTGCGGAAGACAGCCCGATAAATACGGTGCAGAATTTCAGCGCTTTGCGCCAATACGTTCATACGTTTGCGACAGAGAGCGCAAACTGGCAGTCTAAAGCGGGCGACTATATATCGTCGAGTCAAAAAGAGTCTTTTGCTACTTTGACCTCTCAAATTGCGAGTCTTTCTTTGGAGCTTGATCGTTATAGAACGCATATTCTTACCAATGCGATCAACGGCAACGGCGAAGGCGAGTATATAGCTTTGAGACTTGCGGAATATTCTGCTGAAGCAACGGCAAAACAAGACCATGTGACCACGCTTGACGCTGCTTTGAAAAATGCGCAAACGATCATATCTACAGGTTCGCAGAATGGTACTATAATTTTGCAAACTACCAAAGAACTTCAAGAAGAATTAATAAAAACGTCTGCGGAATTGGCAGCTGCCGTTGAGAATGAAAAACTTTGGACGGCATATCAAGAATCATACAAGGGCGACGCAAGCGATAGTTTTGCAAGCAAGTCCGAGGCTGAGCAGGTTGCGCTTTATAAGACAGCGATTTCTATGGCAAACGGTATAATCGACAGATACAATTCTTTACTTGTAAGTTATCAAGGAATGATAAAAGATTACAACGAAGGCTACAGCATCAATTCTCTTGTTAGAGTTACCGCCGGCGCAGTAAGGACAAATACTTCGTCTTTGTCGAAAATGAGCTTTATTATCATACTTGCGGTTGTAATCATACTTGCCGTAATTATAGCAATGTGCGTGACTTCTAAGAAAGGCGCAATGAGACTTAAAGCTTTGGAGAAAAAACAAGCGTTGAGCGCAGAAGCAAGCGACATTACGATAGAGGCTGCCGAGAGCGCTGAACTACTCTATAGCGTAAGCGATACAGAAGATAAAACTGAATAATCAATCAAATCGTAGAGGAAGACCCGACTCAAGTCGGGTCTTTTTTATAAGAAAATGTTGAGGGAAATATCTTTAATCAGAACATAGAATTTGAAGTAGAATTCATCAACTTATAGGTAATTATTCTCATTGAAGTAAAAAAGACGTTCTGAGTATAATTTTTTTTACAATTCACATACTTAATTTGTGAAAAGTCGTATTGATAAAATAAACGGCATTATTACCGTAATATTATTAACCGTCATTGTAGCTTTAATAACAGGCGGAGTATTTATATACAAGTCACAAGGTTTTGCCGAAGCGACGTCTAGTCCTAATCAATATGACTTTTCGCCTAAGATGCAGTTAATAAGTTCGTTTAATACGGACTTTTCTTCGTCAACGTCAGAACGAGCGCACAACGTTGCGCTTGCTTGCGAAAGTTTCAGTTGGATAACGGTAAAGAAAGGCGAAACGCTATCTTTCAATAATATAGTCGGTAAAAGAGTAGAAGAAAGAGGCTATAAAAACGCAAAGGTGATCGTAGACGGAGAATATACGCAAGGCATAGGCGGCGGCGTGTGTCAGGTGTCGTCAACTCTCTACAACGCTTGGATACTCGCGGGAATGAGTAGCGCGCGCGTACAAGCGCATAGTCTTCCTTCATCGTATTGTCCACTGTCAATGGATGCTACGGTGAGCGAGTTTATTGATTTGGTACTTGTCAACGACTCCGATTATGACGTGATCGTGAACGGCTATACCAAGGACAGAAAAATATTTTTTGAGATCTACGGACATCCCATCGAGTATACTATAAAATTACGTAGCGAAGTTCTTGAAGTGTTGCCACAACCTCAACCTGTAGTCGAGTGGGCAGAGCAATTAGACGGCGAAATATTAACTGATGAAGAAGGGGAATATCTCATAAATAAAAAGGGAAAAGATGGCTATAAATCGCGCGCTGTAATCGAGTATTATAAGGACGGAAATAAGGTAGAAGAAAAGGAATTACGTCGCGATTGCTATTTCCCTGTTCAGGGCGCGATAACGCGTATGAAAAAGACTGAGGAAGTCAAGCCGCCCGAAGATATAAAATTCGATTGGAAATTCAATCTATTCTGATAATTTGATTATTTGTATTTCAACGCTTCTGCTTCAAAGGGCAGAGGCGTTTTTTGATGTTGAATCCTTAAACGCTCGAAGGGAGCAATTATTCAAATCTGCAGTAGATCATATCGTGTTGTATCAAGATTTATAATATTAAAAGTAATATGGTAAAAGCCGCAGATAACAATCTGCGGCTTGTTTTTGCATTCAAACGAGAACTTGTTTATGTGGAACGAGGTATTATATCTGCGGTGAATTGACTTTTATATAAGAAGGGATATATAATTGAAAAGACAGAAGGAGAAGGGTTATGATAGATTTAGATCTCAACAAAGAAAGGTTTACGCAACTATTCAATAAGTATATCACGAGAGAGGGGAGCGAGAAGCTATTAAAATGGCTGACGGACAGCGATTTTTTTACAGCTCCTGCAAGTTCTAAATTCCACAATGCCGTTACCGGCGGATTGTGCGATCACTCGCTGAACGTATTTGACAGAGCGGTAGAATTGATCGACAACGAGAATAAAAAAGACGGTAGTCCGTTCAAAAATATTACAATGGAAAACGTGGCTGTTGCGACTCTTCTTCACGACGTGTGCAAAGTAAATTTTTATGAGGTTCAACTGCGTAACGTAAAAGTGGACGGTATATGGGAGCAAGTACCTTATTATTCGGTCAACGATTCTCTTCCCTATGGACACGGAGAAAAATCCGTCTATATCATAAGCGGATTTATGAGACTTACCCGCGACGAAGCGATGGCGATAAATTGGCATATGGGCGGATTTGATAAAAGAGTAGTAGGCGGAGATTTTTCGCTGTCAAAAGCGTTTTCTGATTACCCTTTCGCAACGATAGTGCATATCGCCGACATAATGGCGACTTATTTTGACGAGTGAAAATTATTTATACTTGTCGGGTATCGGAGTAGATTTGCAAAAATTACGGTAGTCTTTTGCATAGGTCATAAGCACGTCGCTTTTGCGGAAGGAAAAGCATTTGTCTTTTGTTACGATGATATGGTCTACCAAATTTAATTCAAGAGATTCGGATAGCGATACCAACCATTTTGTGAATTCGAAATCTGTCAATGACGGAGTAGGATTGCCGGATGGGTGGTTGTGAGCGATAAAGAAATCTTTGGCTTGAGAGCTTGCCGTTTTGAGTACAAATTTTTTAATATCCAACTTACATTGATTGGAATTTCCGCTGCTTATTTTACAATTATCCACAACTCTTCCGTCGGGCGCGACTATTGCAAGATAGAAATGTTCTTCCATTTCATCGGCAAGGATATGTTTGAAGAAATTTATTGCGTCGTCGCTGGTATTTATTATCGGTTTTTCGCCGAGTCTTTGCAAGTTATATCTTTTGAACAGTTGAGGCATAATAGAGATAAACAAGCTTGCTCCATAAGTCATATTCGGTATGTTCATTAACATTTCTACTGAGGAATTAAAAACGTTTTCAAAACTTCCTGCGGTCTCCATCAATTTATGAGCGATGGGATTCGTATCTTTTCTTGGAATAAAAGAGTAGAGCAGATATTCAAGCACTTCATGATCTTGAAGACTGTCCAAACCATTCTTTTCGATTCGCTGTCTCATTCTCTTTCGATGATCTGTATGAATGTTGTTGTCGTCTTTTGCCATCTTTCGTAAAACCTCTATTTCGTTACGCTTGGTCAGTATCTTCGTTTGTTTGCGGAGTATAAGACAAATATTTTACGCCGCAACTATCCAAAAAAGCCGTAACCGCTTCCGCAGGAATAGCGCAACCGAGTCCGTACGTCTTTGAAGAACTGTCTGTGGTCGAAGAACCTTCAACGCGGGCAAATATCAAACCTACTACGTGGCTATTCACGTCGATAAGCGGTCCGCCGCTGTTGCCGTGGTTTATGTTGCCGTCGAGCACTATCGAAGAGTAAGTGTCTTCGCTTGAAAGTTTAACGGCAGGGGAAGCGACCATAAGTTCGGAGAAGATAAATCCCATATCTTCGGGATTGCCTATCGTATAAAGTCTGTCGCCGTAATACGGTTTTGAGACCGTGTCAAAAACCAAAGGCTCGAATTCTTTGCCTAATATTACGTCTATGCCGTGCGGAACTATTTGGAGCAAAGCGATGTCCGCGCTTTTACTGTAAGCCACAAGGTTTGCATTGTAAGTATTTCCGTTTGTGTCTATTATGCTGTATTCGGCGCGAATAGGAAGTTCGCCGTTTTGCGAAGGCAGATCTTTACCGTTAGTAAAACGTATTACGCAGTGGCGGTTGGTGATGACGTATCCGTCTGACGTGACGAAAAATCCGCTGCTTTTGCTCGTAAGGCTAATGCTGGGGAATTCCGCGCTGATCCTCACGCAGGAAGAGATAGTGTTGTTTGCCACTATACTTGCCACACGGGAGTCTTCGACCTGACCAATCTCTATATAATATCTTTGGGGCGAATCGCTAAAAAGCGAACAGCCTACCGCCGAAAATAATATCGCAGTTAATACGAGAAAAATCGCCGTAACGTAAAACTTCTTTTTCATAAATTATTTTTCCAATCTCCATTTTGAAATAAGTACGGCGCTTTCGCCTTTTTGGAGTGATTTTATAGGGGAAAGCGTCTCGATCTCCAACATAATATCGTTGGTATAAGTCTCGACGTTGCAGCAGTAATCGGCATAGTCGCCGTCCACGCAGTCAAAATCGATAGTAAACTTCATTCCTTTGACGTCTACGCAAACGCTGTCTTTTACAAACATTCCCAACTTGATCGGTTGAGCGATATTCTTTTGAGAGAGTATCACGCAGTCGTTGTTTATTTGAAGGCGTTCGTCTTTGATATCGGTATAGCTCCACAACACGAGATTTCTATTTGGCAAAAGTCCTTTGTCTTCCGTGTTGAGAGGTATACGCGCAACTGCGCCTTTGTCCATTACGGATAGAGTCCAAAGCGCAATAGGGGGAGTAGCGGTTTGAGCGCAGTTGACAAACTTATGCTCCAAAATCGCGTTGCCTTCCTCATCCATAGTGATCTTGATACTTTTTTGAATACCCGTCGTGCTTTCTATTTCGCTTGTAAAAATCACGCCGTTGCCCTCTTCTTTGACTTGAACAGGGGAGTTGTCGGGATAATACGTGTCAATATATTCCGGACTTTTCCACAGTCTGTGTCCGCCATAGATGTGCCATATACCTTTACCGGGCAGATTTGTATCAAAGTACTCTCCGCCTTTGTTGATCAAATCGTCGTGATCTTCGTAGAATATATTTTCTCCGCCGTCCATACCGTAGAATATGACTCTCGGTCCAATGTCGACGGTGACTAGCATAGTTTTCCCGCCCTTAGATAATTTTACGCATTTGCCATAATTTTTATAGTCGATAAATTCCATATATGTTTTACTCCTAAAAATCTAATTAAAGTTTAACATAATTATTTGATAATATCAAGAATAAAAATCTTTTATATATTTATAAATCGGACGCGGTTAAACTTATTGTCGGACAAAACGTGAAAACCGCATTCTCAAAGCAACGAAAATGCGGTTGATTTCAAAATTTATAAATAGTTTTGAAAAGCTCAAATGGATTATTTATTGTTTTTTTCTTGTTTTGCCTTTGCTTTCTTATTGCTTTTTACTTGTTTTCTTATTGCTCTGTATACAGAGAAAAGTACGAGTAACAAAGAAATTACAGCGACTATGACCGCGACCACGTCTGCAAAAGATACTTTTTCTACGTTTACGATCATAAGTACGGAAGTGACAAAGGTGGTGAGTTTTAGAGTAAGTTTTTTAGTTTTCTTTACCCATTTTAGAGTAGTCTTTTGTTTTCTACTTTCTTCTTTGGATTTCGCGCCTATTGCGGTAAAGATCAAAAACAGCAGAATTTGCAAACCCAGAAAGACCGTAACGATAACGTTGACAGCTGTCCAACCGTTCTTATGTATCTTATTGACGTCAAGCGCAACGTATATGCAGAAAGACAATAAAGTCCAGATTATAGAAAGCGCTTTGAGCTTGGATAATTTCTTTTTGCCGTCTTGCTTTTCAACGACGGCTTCTTGTTCTGTAGCTCGATTAGCGGGGAGTTTGGTATTTTTCATATGATCTCCTCTTATTTTTTCAAGCCGTCAAAGTCAAGAGTGGCGAAATAATCTTCGGGAGTTTCCGCTCTTCTTATCATTTTGGCAGAGCCGTCTTCTTTGAGAAGAAGTTCGGCAGAGCGGAGTTTTCCGTTGTAGTTGTATCCCATAGAAAAGCCGTGCGCGCCGGCGTCGTGGATATTGACGTAATCGCCTATTTCTACCTCAGGCAACATTCTGTCTACTGCGAATTTATCGTTGTTTTCGCACAGACCGCCCGTCACGTCGCATTTATAGGTGAGAGGTTGGTTTTCCTTGCCGAGTACGGTGATATGGTGATATGCGCCGTAGATAGCCGGACGCATAAGGTTTGCCGCGCAAGCGTCAAGTCCTACGTACTCTTTCCAAATATGTTTTTTGTGAATAACTTTTGCTATCAAAGCGCCATATGGGGCAAGCATAAATCTTCCGAGTTCTGTAAAGATAGAAATATCGCCCAAACCGTTGGGGATCAAAACTTCCTCATATGCTTTTCTTACGCCTTCGCCGATAGCGAGAATATCGTTACCTTCCTTATCAGGACGGTATTGTACGCCTACGCCGCCCGAAAGGTTGATAAAAGATATATTTATTCCGACTTCGTTTTTGATCTCAACGGCAAGCTCGAAAAGTATCTTCGCAAGAGTGGGGTAGTAGCCCGTACCTACGGTGTTGCTTGCCAAAAAAGCGTGTATACCGAATTTCTTTACGCCGTTGTCTCTAAGTTTTGCATAAGCGATCTTTATTTGTTCTTTGGTCATACCGTATTTTGCGTCTTTCGGTGTGTCCATGATCTCGTTGTTGAGAGTAAAATCTCCGCCTGGATTGTATCTACAACACATCGTCTCTTGGAAAGGAGCGATCTCTTTATAGTAATCTATGTGCGTAAGATCGTCAAAATTTATTATCGCGCCCAATTTCGCAGCGAGAGCGAAGTCTTCTTTTGGAGTAACGTTGGACGAAAACATTATCTCGTTGCCCTTAAAACCTACTTTTTCGCTCATCATAAGCTCGGTCAAAGAAGAGCAGTCTGCGCCTGCGCCTTCTTCTTTGAGTATTTGCAGTATGTATGGGTTTGGCGTTGCCTTTACAGCGAAATATTCCTTGAATCCTTTGTTCCAAGAAAAAGCCTTTTTAAGTAATCTAGCATTTTCTCTTATGCCCTTTTCGTCATAAATATGGAAAGGAGTAGGGTATTTTTGCGTTATTTTTTCGATTTGTTCTTTGGTCACAAACGGTACTTTTTTCATTGTCTTGTTCTCCGTAGCTTTTTATAGTAAAAGTATATTTTAATAAACGGGATTTGTCAAATATTTGGACGGTGATTTGAACGAGTACGTTTTTATAATTCTATAATAAACGCTTTATTATCAAAAAAGAGCGGATATATCGAGTCGCTCCCGACAAGTCCGCTCTTTTCAAACTTTTTTGAGTACTTTATTTTTCTTCGGTTTTCGAATACTTTTCGTCGATAAGTCTTATTATCTCTTTTACGACCTCGTATCCCTTTTCCAAAGTGTCAATATTGAGATTATCCATACCGTCTTTGGTGGTGTGATAGTAGTCTGTAGGACGCGGGTCTTGCGCGTTTATCGTGACCGTCTTAAATCCCGCTTTTGCAAACGCCGTCGAGTCGCTTCCGCCGACGGGGTTTTCGATCAAGTGCGATTGCACGTTGCAGTTGTCTATAGCTTGCTTGGAGATTTGGATAAGTTCTTTATCAAACGGAACGAATTGAAGGGTATCCTTGCACACTACGTTGAAGTTATCCATATCTCTGAAAGAATCGAGATTGAGAACGTACGTATCTTCGTTGAGAAGATTTTTATCGTCTTTATGTTCTTTTACAAACGCAAGCGCGCCGACGAGTCCGCTTTCTTCCGCGCCCGTTCCGACAACTATGAATTGCGCGTCTTTTGCCACTTCGCTTTCATCGTTGATATAGTGTTTTGCCACTTCTATTGCGGTAGCTACGCCGCTGAGATTATCCATTGCGCCCGGCGCTGCTTTTTCTTTGCTGTAAGTCATATATTGCGTGAGGAAATAAAATCCCGGCAAGCACAAAAGGGGCAGGCAGTAAAATACCAATATTGCCACGTCGTTGCCGCTCTTCATTCCGCCGGATATTTTGGAAAATACGTTTTGGAGAGCCATAAAAGATACTGACATATTGGCTTTTGCTTCAAGTATGATAGATATCAGCGAAACGATCAAAAGAATGACGACGCTTATTACGCCTATTCCCGTCTTAATGATCATCGTGTTAGGGTTTTTAAGAGAGTGCAACCAACACCAGCTGCTGTCCATATGCGCGCTAAGCATTATATTGTATTTAGCCTTTCCCGATTTAGGCGGGATCACTGCGTATACGTTCTGCGAAATATCCTTTTTAAAGAGCGGATCGAGAAGATGGCTGTAATAAAAAATATGCGTAATAGCAAAGAAAAGCAAAAACGCAGTGCCGATAAGGCTTATTATCGGAGATAGGTAGAATAAGCAAAAGCAGGCGAAAGCCGCCCAACCAAGCCATGGGATTGCGCTTATACAAGCGTGGCGAGGAGTCTTGAACGTTTCTGTTTTTACAGTTGCGTTTAATTCTCTTTGCATTTGATCGGCGATAATTTTCGCGCCTATCTTTTCTTCTTCGCTACCCGGAAGTCTCGGTCCGGTAACGTCTATGACTTCTTTGACGAGGTCGTAGATCTTTTGACCGTTTTTAAACTCGGTTGTTTCCATAAAAAACCCCTTATCTGTAAATTTACTATATTATATCATACATACGTTCCCAATTACAACCAAAACCTTTTAATTCACAAAAAAACCTTCTTTGTAAAATAATGTATTTTTTCTTGACTAGTGTCAATTAAAATCAACAAAATAATCGTAAATTCTATATAAAATACAATGCGTATGTAAAAAAAGATTATTGACAACAATCTATTAAGTATGGTAAAATCTAATAGTAAAAACTTTACAAAAAGTTTGAGTATTAAGGAGGCAAATAATGAAAGTAAGTTACAAAGAATTGCCGGGTAAGGCAGAAGCAGGTTACGGTATCACCCGTTGGCCTAACGCAAATGAAATAAATCAAAGTCTGAAAGAGCTCACGGACAAGAATATTTATTCCGTGCCCAGAGAGACGTATAAGAGTATTTGCGCCGATTATTATGACACAAAATGCGCTAAGTCAAAAGAGATCACGACCGAAGCTAAGAAATATATTCCAGGCGGAGTTCAACATAACTTGGCTTTCAACAAGCCGTTCCCGATGTGTATGGTAAAAGCCGAAGGCGCATATCTTGAAGACCTTGACGGCAACAAATATATCGACTTCTTGCAGGCAGGCGGTCCTACGATCTTGGGAAGTAATTACAAGGACGTACAGGATGAAGCTATCAAACTTATCAAAGAGTGCGGACCTGTAACGGGACTTTTCCATGAGGCGGAACTCTTGATCGCGAAAGAGATCAACAAGCATATGCCGAGCGTAGAGATGTTCAGAATGTTGGGTTCGGGTACAGAATCCGTTATGGCTGCTCTTCGTATCGCAAGATGTCAGACAAAGAATAAGAGGATCATCAAGATCGGCGGCGCATATCACGGCTGGTCGGATCAGATGGTTTACGGACTTAAAGTTCCGGGCACAAGACAGTATCTCGAATCTTTCGGTATTCCTAACACAATATTCAGCGTAGTTGACGAAATTATGCCCAACAATCTCGATATGCTTGAGGATTACCTCAAAGCAAATAAGAGAAAGGGCGGTACGGCTGCCGTTATCGTAGAGCCGGTAGGACCTGAATCGGGTACTCGTCCCGTTGCTCTCGATTACAACGAGAAGGCTTTGGAGCTCGCTCATAAGTACGGCGCGTTGTTCATCTTCGACGAAGTAGTTACAGGTTTCAGAGTAGGTCTCGGCGGAGCGCAAGGTTTCTTCAACGTAAAACCTGACCTCACTATCTTCGGTAAGATCGTTGCCGGCGGTTATCCTGCTGCAGGCGGCGTAGGCGGTAAGAGAGAATACGTTTCGCTTCTCGCTGCGGGCGTTGCAGGCGGAGCAAAGAAAGCTTATTGCGGCGGTACTTTGGCTGCAAATCCGCTTTCTTCTATGGCAGGTTACGTTGCGATCAAAAAGATCGAAGAGACAAACGCTTGCGTAAAAGCAGGTTTGGCAGGTAATAGACTTACGGACGGACTCGTATCTTTGATAGAGACCTACAAGTTGCCGTACGTTGCATACAACCAAGGTTCTATCGTTCACCTTGAGTGTACGGGCGCTATGAGCTACGATTTCTCTTCCAAGCACTTGCTCAGCTCGCTTTTGAGAGTCCTCAAAAAGAAAGATATGATCATGGTAAGAAAAGAAGCTATGGAGCATATGGGAGCGGCTTATATGGCAAACGGTATCGTTACGCTTGCAGGTTCGCGTTTGTATACTTCTATGGCTGATACCGACGAGATCATCGACGACGCTCTCAACAAGTTCGAGGACGTATTCAAACTCGTAAAAGAGAGAGATAGAAGCATGGACGTTCAAGTAGCTGAGTACAAGATCAACAAGGCTAAGTCCACGAACAATGAAAAGAAACTCAAAAAGGCAGAAAAGATGCTCGCTAAAGCAGAGGCTGCCGAGGCTAAGAATAAGCAGTAATTTCAAGGCTTAGATCGATTTTCAGAAGATTGCTTGCCGGTCGCGACGAAAGCCGCGATCGGCAATAAACGCATTTTTAGATAGAGAGTTTTCTCGTTTGAAAACAATCTATAACACGTATGTTACATGCCGATTTGTGTCGGCAAAAAGAATAAGAGGATTTTTATGAAATACATAATGGCGCACGATATGGGTACGAGTTCGGACAAAGCGGTGCTTATCGACTTTACAGGCAATATTATCGCTTCCAAAGCCGTTCCTTATCCTACTTACTATCCGGCGCCGGCTTTTGTCGAACAAGAGCCGGACGAATATTGGGAAGCTGTCTGTCTTGCTTCCAAAACGATCGTCGAAGAGACGGGTATCGATCCGCGCGACGTCGAAGGCGTAGTTTTTTCTACGCAGGCAATGGGTATCATTCCCGTTGACGTAAACGGCAGAGTTTTGCACCCCAATATAACGTGGGTAGACGGCAGAGCGGAAAAACAGGCGCAGACGCTTATGAAAAAAGTAGGCGGAAAGAGAATTTTCACTCTCGTATCAGGTACGCCTATTATGGGCAAGGACGTCGTGTCCAAAATTCAATGGCTTAGAGAAGAACGTCCCGACGTGTACAACAACACGAAGTATTTCCTTGACGTAAACGGATTTTTGAAATATAAATGCACGGGCGTAATGGTGGCAGAGCGTTCGGGCGCGTCAAGCTACGGTCTTGACTTGAAGAAAAAAACGTGGCTCGGAGCATTGAAGCTTATTGGTATAGATATGTCAAAACTTCCGCCGCTTGTCAACAGCACCGACAAGATAGGCGAAGGACTTACCAAAGAGGCTGCTCAGAAGATGGGACTTTGTGAAGGCACTGCGGTATTCGGCGGTTGCGACGATACTCAAGCGGCGGCTATCGGCAGCGGTATGAACGGCGACGGCGATATACATATCTATCTCGGCACTTCGGCTTGGGTCGCTGCTTCCAGCAGGACGAAAACCAAATTCAAACACGGCGCGGCGGCTATACAGTCCGCAGATCCCGAAATGAACCTCATATGCGGTATCACCGAGGCGGCGGGTAGCAATATCCAATGGATATGCGATCAGTTTTTCGCTACAGAGCAAAAGGAATTGGGCGACGGTATTTACGCGTATATGGATAAGGTAATCGAATCCATACCGGCAGGTTCGGATCATTTGATATGTACGCCTTGGATGTTGGGCGAAAGATGTCCCGTATCGTCTACGACGACTAGGGCAACGCTTTGGAACGTTACTCCCAACCATACGAGAGAACATATCATGAGAGCGCTTTACGAGGGTATCGGATACAATTTGAGATGGATACTCGAAAACTTCCGTAAGGACTATAAATTCCACAGCAGACAGTTTAGAATAATAGGCGGAGGCGCGTTGGACGACGCGTGGATGCAGATAATAGCGGACATTACGGGAAGCGAATTCGCGATCGTTCAAAATCCGCGTAACGCAGGCGCGTTGGGCGCGGCGATCATCGCGCTTATAGGTTTGGGCGAGTTGAAGAGTTTTGCCGAAGCGAAGAACTTTGTCGTAGAAAGCAAAACGTATAGACCCAACCTCAAAAATAAGTATATATATGACGAACTCTTTAAGAGTTATAAGCAAATATATTACAGCCTTGAAAAGACTTATAGAAAGGCAAATGCAAAAAGATTTGAAGGAGAAGAATGATGAACAAGACCGTCCAAACAATTTTAGAGTACGCTCAAAGACTTGTGGATGAAAAAGTTGTCGGCGAAAGCGATATGATAAGCTTGAGGTCGGAACTCAACTTTATGTATGTCACAAAAGCGGGCGTAAAACTTTGCGATCTCACAGAACAAGACGTGATCAAGATGAACATTTTCAAGGCGGAAAAGGATTATGAATATCACGCTGAAATTTACAAGGCGAGAGAAGATATCAACGCTATTTGCCAGTGCTATCCCAAATGGGTAATGCCTATCGCAAAAGCGGGCGTTACGATACCTGCCGTACTTGACGATATGGCTCAAATCGTAGGACCTACGTGTAAGACGTCGCAAGATAATATCTCTTCTATAATAAAGACTTTGAAGGGTAGAAACTCCTGTCTTATTAAGGACAAGGGATGTATTACGTCCGGACGTACTCTCGACGAAGCGTATACTTGCGTACTCGTACTTGATAAGGCGAGTCATTGCTTTGTAGCAAGCAGCGTTATCGGCGCCAATAAGATCATCAACGGCATCGAAGCAAGATTGATGAGATTTATTTACAAGACCAAATACAGCAAGAAAAATCAGGAAAATCTCTCGGTAAAAGAAGAGGAACAAAGCGTAAGCGAAGATACTTCCGTTAAGGAAGAGAGCGAGGTGTGATATGGCATGGGATAAAGAAACTGAACTTAAATTAAGACAGGTAATAAAGGACAGCGGCGTTACTCTTCTCAATGAAAACCTTGTACAAGGCACGTGGGGAAATACCGCTACAAGACTTGACAAGGATCATATGTTGGTTACTCCTACGGGACTTGACTATATCGCGCTTACTCCTGAAGATATGCCCGTTGTGCAGATAAGCGATCCGTCTATATGGAAAGACGGCAAAAAGCCTACCAGCGAGAGAAAAATACACGCGGCAATAATGCAGGCTAGACCTGAGATCAACGCTACGATCCATTCGCATCCTATCTACTGTTCGATACTTGCGTCGGCAAGGATAGAGTTGCCTGTAATGAACGACGATATGCAAAGACTCGTAGGCGGTTCGTGCAGAGTCGGCGCGTACGGACTTCCCGGCACTAAGAAACTTAAAAACGGTACCGTTGAGGCAATGCAAGGCAGAAGCGCGTGCTTTATGGCAAACCACGGCGTATTCTGCGCAGGTAAGGATATGGACGAGGCTTTGGAGATAATCAGAGTTATGGAAAGAAGCTGCTATCAGTATATTCAAGAATGTACGTTGAAAGCCACCGGTCAGCAGACTTACAGCGACGAACTTCTTTTTGATTATTTCGTTGCCCAAAAGACCGCGCCTAAGGGCAAGAAAAAGTAATTGCAGAGGTCAAGAAGATGGATAATCTTCCCAAACTTACAGAATTTATCAGTGAAAAACAAGCGCGAGAGTTGAATCCTCTCGTGCTTGCCTATATCGGGGACGGCGTACATACTTTGTACGTACGTACCAAAGAGATGAGAAACACCACGGGTAAAGCGGATAAACTGCACAGACTTGTTACTGAGCAAGTCAAAGCGGAAGCGCAAGCAAAAAGTTTAGACTCAGTACGTCATCTTTTTACAGAAGAGGAAGAAGGCATATTTTTGAGAGCGCGCAACAGCCGCCAACATTCCGTGGCGAAAAACGCAAGTATTGCCGATTACAAGACGGCTACGGGTTTTGAAGCGGTGATAGGATATTTGTATTTGACAGGACAAAACGAAAGGCTTGATCATCTTTTAAGCGAGGGCGATTTGCTTAACCGTTCAAAAGATTGATAAGCCTGTCAGTAAAAGATTGACAAAGCTCGTTTTTTGCCGTTAAAATATATTACGAAATTAATACGATCACGATTACAGCGGAGGAGAATATGCCACAGGTTAAACCAAAAGTAACTTTGCTAGAACATACGCCCAATCCCGAGAGGACGGTAGCGTTGGCGGCGAAGTTGTGTTACAGCGACGCGACTATTGAAAATTTGCAAGAAGGTTTGGATAAAAGCGATATAAATAAGTTTATAGAAAGATTGAGATCGTTCGGTCACGCTTCGCCGTTTGAACACGCAAGTTTTACGTTCGGCATAGAGGGAGTGTCGAGAAGTTTGTTGGCGCAAATTACCAGACACAGAATTGCGTCTTTCAGCGTTAAGTCGCAAAGATACGTCGCTGCGAATAAAGGCGAGGACACTTTCAATTACGTTATCCCGGAGGCTATCGAGGCTTTGGGCGAAGAGCAGGTGGAAAAATTCAAAGCTCAAATGGCGCAAATGCACGAATGGTATACTGAGTGGCAGACTTTGCTTGGAGGCGCTTGCGAAAAGTCAAACGAGGACGCAAGATTTGTTTTGCCCAACGCGGCGGAAACGAAAATGGTAGTCACGATGAACGCAAGGTCGCTTATGAATTTTTTCAATCTTAGATGCTGCAACAGAGCGCAATGGGAGATAAGGGAAGTAGCTTGGCAAATGTTGGCGCTTGTGCTTGAAGTTGCGCCGAGTATTTTCGGAAATTGCGGGGCGTCGTGCGTAGCCGGTCCTTGCACCGAAGGCAAGATGTCTTGCGGCAAGATGCTTGAAGTAAGAGCAAAACAAAAAGCGCTTGTAGAAAGTATCTCAAAGCCTGTCGAAAAATGACACGCCTATGCAAGTCGTTGTCTTTGAGATAAAGAAATATGTTCGGGTAAAAAAGTAAATGCAAGACGATATCACGCTGATAAAAAAATTCCGCGAAGGAGATAGGCGCGCGGTCGAAATATTAATGGAAAACTATAAAGGCGCGGTGAATAAAATCGCCCGCGCTTTTTATATAAAGGGAGCTGACAGAGACGACGTAGTTCAAGAGGGAATGATCGCGCTTTATAATGCGATCGTGACATACGATCTTGACGCTAAGGTAGCGTTTTCCACATATGCCAATGAGTGCGTCAAAAACCGGATTTTGGACTGTCTGCGCAGTGGCAATCGACTTAAAAATAAAGCGTTGTCCGAGAGTCTGCCGATAAGCTCTGTCGAAGAGACAGACAGATGTTCGCTGACGCCTGAAGAGATAGCTATAAATGCGGAAGAAGCGGATATGTTGAAAAATATTATCGAATCGTCGTTAAGTGAAACGGAAAGGGACGTTCTGAATATGTTTTTTGACGGAAGATCGTATGCTCAAATATCCGACGCTATAGGAAAAAATACGAAGTACGTCGACAATACTTTGCAGAAGATAAGAAGAAAGATTAAGTCGCAGTTGAAATAAATTATCAAAACGTAGTTTGAATTTAAAGCGGGCTATTGAAAAACGGCTCGCTTTTGTTTTACTCTAATGAGCTTGCAGAACGTTCCTTTTGTTGACGTTTTTGCAAAATTCCCCAACTGATAAATCCGTAAATATCGCTTATTACGTACAACGCTACCGCCGTGAGCATCGCAATATTTTTTACGTCTTCAAGCGTGGCAAAAAGCCAAAGCACGCAGAGTATGGCGTCATTGACCAAAAATGCGAGAAATCCGTATTTGCTACGTCTTGACTGAAAATAAGTGGCAAGCACGCTTGTGACTATTGATATAGTGCTGAATATCAGTTGAGAAGTACCAAGCGCTTTCAAAATAAAATAAAAAGCTACGAACGCGACAGCTGCGACAGCGAATACGATGACTATCTCCGATCTTTTAATGGAATTGACCTTTACAACGTGGTCTTTTCCCAAATTTTTTATCCAAGTGACGAGCGAAATTACTGTCATAGGAAACATCAAAAACACGTTTATAAATACTTCGCCGTAGTATTTGTTTTTATAAGACAGAACACTGTAAAAAACTATCATTACCCAAGTAAAAAGTATGCCGATGATTTTGCCTTTGGCTGCAAAAATAACGCAAGTAAGTCCAAATATCCCCGTTATTGCCGACATCCAAGACGCGCCGAAACAGACGGACATGATTACTATCAAAGCAAGTCCGATAAGATAGAGCGACAGTTCGGCAACATGCCATTTACCAAAGATTTTTTGAATCATTTCAAGCGCGTTCCTTCTTTTGACCTATATGGAGTCAACCAGTATATTTTATTAGAAATAAAGCTCGGTGTCAATATAATAACAGAGGAGTTTTTGTAATATTTTTTTGCAAAAAATTTCGACCTTATAGGCCGAAGAAAATTTTGCTCGTTTATTGAATTTCCGACGCGTTTTTACCTATAAATTGCGTTGTCTTGTGATCTCGTAACAGATTATTCCGCACGCTACCGAAGCGTTTAGTGAGTTGACTTTGCCATATTGAGGAATGGAAACAACGCCGTTGCAGAGTTTTTTTGTCAAAGCCTTTACGCCGCTGCCTTCGTTGCCGATCACTATCGCCAAGTCTTGGTCGAGCTTGCTTTTTTCGAGTGAAGTACCTTGCATATCGGCGGCGTATACGTTGACGAAATTATCCGAAAGATAGCGTATCGTATCGTTGATATTGCCGACCATAGCGACGCGGATATGGTTTGCTGAGCCTGCGGAAGTACGCAAGACGGTAGCGTTGACCGTCGCGCTTCTTCTCGATGGGATAACTACGCCGTGCGCGCCCATACATTCGGCGACGCGGAGTATACTTCCCAAGTTGTGCGGATCTTCGACGCCGTCGAGAATTACCATAAAAAGAGGTTGGTTTTTGCTTTTTGCAAAAGCGACGATATCTTCCACGCTGGAATAAGCGTAATCGTTTGCAAAAGCGATCACGCCTTGGTGTCTTTTGCTTTCGCTTATCTTGTCTAGGTAAAACTTGTCCACAAAGTCTACGCGTATGCGTTTTGCTTTGGCGATGTCAATGATCGCCTGCAAATCGCGCGCGGTCTTAGATACGCATATCTTTGAAATTTCTTTGTCGGAGTCAAGAGCTTCCTTGACGGGATTTTTACCTTCTATATTCATAATATTATCAGTTTTTATTGCTATGCAAAGGCGCGGGTATTCTGCCTCCGCGGTTTATAAATTTGGCAGGAGAGTATTTGTTTATATTCATTATAGGCGCGCGTCCCAACAGACCGCCGAATTCCGCGTATTCGCCCGCTTTTTTGCCATAGACGGGAATTACTCTTACCGCGGTCGTTTTTGTGTTTACAACGCCTATTGCGATCTCGTCGGCTATTATGCCCGATATGACTTCTGCCGTAGTATCTCCGGGTATTGCTATCATATCTAATCCGACGGAGCAGACAGCGGTCATCGCTTCGAGTTTTTCAAGATTGAGCGCTCCGATTTCGGTCGCTTTGATCATTCCCGCGTCTTCAGATACGGGTATAAACGCTCCGGATAAACCGCCCACGTTAGAGCAAGCCATTATACCGCCTTTCTTTACCGCGTCGTTGAGCATTGCAAGACAAGCCGTCGTGCCGTAAGCTCCTACGCTTTCAAGTCCGATCTCTTCGAGTATATGCGCTACCGAATCGCCTACGACGGGAGTCGGAGCGAGAGATAAGTCTACTATTCCAAAACTAGCTCCCAATCTGTTGCTTGCTTCTTTTGCGACGAGTTGTCCCACTCTTGTGATCTTGAAAGCCGTTTGTTTGATACATTCCGCTACTTGCGTAAGATCTCCGTCCACTTTTTCAAGCGCGGTCTTTACAACGCCCGGACCGGAAACTCCAACGTTGACTACGGTGTCGTCTTCGCCAGTACCTAGGAAAGCGCCCGCCATAAATGGGTTGTCCTCGACGGCGTTGGCAAATACGACAAGCTTAGCGCACGCCAAGGAGTCGTCGTCTTTTGTCCTGTAAGCGCAGTCTTTTACGATCTTGCCCATAAGAGCTATTGCGTCCATATTTATTCCGGCTTTGGAAGTAGCGACGTTGACCGACGAACATATTTTGCCGGTAGTCGACAGAGCTTCGGGAATAGAAAGCAAAAATTCTTTTTCATAAGGCGTCATTGCCTTGTGGACGAGAGCGGAGTAGCCGCCCAAAAAATCTATGCCTATCTCGTTGGCAATTTTGTCCAAAGTACGGATTATTTCCAAATGTCCTTTGCTTGAAGCCGAAATAAGACTTATCGGAGTGACGGATATTCGTTTGTTGACGATAGGCACGCCCAATTCGCTTGAAATATCGTTGCCTATCTTGACAAGATTGTTTGCTTTGGACATGATCTTGTCGTAAATTTTTTCGCACGTGCGTTTTTTGCTATCCGTGATACAGTCGAATAGCGAAATTCCCAGCGTGATAGTTCTCACGTCGAGATGCTGCTGGGAAATCATATTTATCGTTTCGATTATCTCATTGCTCGAATACATATCAAAGCCCCTTTTTCGTCGTATCTATTTGGTGCATGCTGTCAAAAATGCTTTGCAGTTGGATGTGTATTTCCAAGCCCATTTTTTCGGCAAGAGAATTCAGTTCTTGTTTGATATCGTCAAACTTTAATTTGCATTCGCTCGTATCTACCGCCATGATCATAGTAAAATAATCCTGCATGATCGTTTGCGAGATATTTTCGATATTGATGTCCATATCGAAAAGGCAGGCGGAAACTTTTGCGATAATTCCTTTTTTATCTTTGCCTACTACGGATACTATTGCCTTCATTTTGTTTGCTCCTTCGTAAAACTTTTTATATTATGCGTATGACTTTGCCAAGCACGGTATTCTCAGGAAGAGGACCGTACATATGGCTGTCTTTGGAAACGTAAGAACCGGGCATATTGCGATTGTCGCCCAATACGAACAAGTAGCCGTCGGGTATCGTCAAGCCTTTGCCTTGCAATTCCAAAAGCATAGAGGAGAAATAGCTTTCGCTGTATTCTCCGTCAAAATAATCTTCTTCGACGTACTCGCCGTTGCGCACCCATTTAAGTTCGTTTTTATCAAAGGAGATCACGTCGCCGCCTTTGGCTATGATACGCTTTACCGCAGATTCTTCGTCCTCTTCGCGGTGAAAAACGACTATATCGCCGTAATCGAGAGTATATCCGCGTTTAAGAAGTATAAGTCTGTCGCCTTCTTGAACATTGGGCATCATACTGATACCTCGTACGCCGATAGAAGTAATTGTAGTCGTGAAGACGATCAAGGCGATCAAAAGCAGTATTATAATTACAGTCAAAAATATATTGAGCGCGCTCAATCTTCTTGACTTTTTTTCGTCGCTGATATAATTGAAATTTTCCTGTTTATTTACGTCGTCTTCTTGCATAATTCTCCGATACCGACTATTCAGTAATCACTGACTTGACAGATTTTTTAATATTTTCGCTCGCCATAACGACGGTATGACCGCACCCCTTGCATTGGAGTTTGAAATCAGCTCCCGTGCGCAGGATCAACCATTGATTGCTTCCGCACGGATGATTTTTTTTGGTAACTATGACGTTGCCGACTTTCAATTCGCTTAATTTCAACACGGCTCTATACCCAAATGATATTGCTTATCAACGTGCCGTCGATATTCAAGAAAGACAGTTTTTTGACCTTTTTCCAATCCTTGAGCGGGACTAATTCCTTCGTCTTGAAATCGTTGTGCGAAAGAGCGATCTTTTGCCATTCCTCTCCGCTCAAACGAACTTCGACTCTGTAATATTCGTATTTGAATACGTCCATTTCTACGCACATTTCCACGTAGAGCGATCGGCTCGTAGGGGAATAGCAATCAAACTGGAATATACTGTTTTCGCTGTGCTCGTATTTTTTATCGCTAATTTTGTAAGTGGCAAGATGTCCCTTTTGCGCAGTAACTCCGACAATGTCATACGCGCCTGTTTTTAGTTCCGGCATATAATATTCGCCGTTGTTGTTGTCGACGACCCAAGCGTCTAAACCGTTTTTGCGCTCATAGACTATATGCGAAGTTTTCATCGGCAATCTTTCCAATTCGGCGTTACCGAGCTTAAACATAATTGGCAAAGATGAATAGAACTGACCGTCTTTATATATTACTGAAGAGTAAGCGAATACTTGCGTATCGCCTATGCGCACAGGTATCTGCGCAATAGGACTTGCAGAGGATATAATAGCCTTGTTCCAATGACGAAGTTCGCTGTTTATTTCGTTATAACAGTAATGAACGACCATTCTTTCTATCTCTTGAGAGTTGTCGAATTCCATTTTGACGCAAAGTTGCCCGTCTATAAGTTCGAAATTAGCGGTCGGAGCTTTGGGACGGGGCAGTCCGTAATATACCTTGTCAAGCCAAATGGCTAGAGAGGTCTTTGCATTCGCGTTCATCGTATTCGTCAAGTTCGAACATAGACAAGCGCGGTTATCGTTGCCGTTGTTTGTAAGCGCAAAAGTCTTTTCCACTCGGTCAATACTGGTAAGCGAAGAGTTCGTTCCCGAAATAAAAAGTACGGGGCAGGTCACGAATTTTGCGTAAGATTGTGGCGAACACGCGCTCATCCATTTTATTTTGTCTTCTGAGAAATTGAATTCATCAGGACTTTCTGAGAATCTAAACAGCCCTCTGCTTTCTTCCCAGCCTGCGTTGTTTGCAGAAATTATTCCCTCTACGCGCTTGTCCATACCCGCAACTTGCCACAATATATTACCGCCTTCCAATGAAGAACGCAAATATATTTTATTGTCTTCGCCCAAGAGCTTTTTGATGAACGTAATGACGTTGCGACACATTTTGCTCCAAATAAATACGCACGAGTCTTTCGGCGATTTGTCAAAGCCGTCCAAATGTCTTGCGCTGTGCGCTAAGTTTGCGTATTTGAGCGAGTCGGGGTAGATCGTATACTTTGATTTTCCTTCAGCCTTGCCTATGTAGTCAAAGCATACGACGGCGTAACCCTTGGGTAAGAAATTGTCAAACACTTCGTTGTTCAAATCGGAAGTATAGCCGTTAATGTAAATCAAAGTCGCATTTTTGAAATCTTGTTTTGGAATTTTGCCATAACAGTAAGTAAGAGTTGTGTTTTTGTCTTCACCCTCGCAACTCAAATAAACTTCAAAATCCACAGTTCCGTTACTTAAAGTATCGTACTTTATGAAATTCGGTTTAAGTTTCACCGCATCGGCATCGTAATTTGCCCAGAGTTGGCTGGGCGACATCAAATTGGTTTCCATATAAAACATTATAATCAATATCCAATCAAATTGCAACTAGACGAATAAAATTGTATAAGAAATTGCGTCAAGTGTGTCATAATTTGGACAGTTAGTTAATATTTTAATATAAAATAACGAAATCAAGGAGTATAGTATGCAAGAGGAGTTTGATATTATCGCAAGCGAAGAGCAGATGGCTCAAATGAATAAAGAATTTAAGGAACTAAACGTAGAGAAAAAAACGTCAAGAACGAACTTGTTTACTTATCCGCTTCCCGTTTATATGACCGACGTGTGTTTGCGTTTTTGCAAATGCGCCAATACGTTTGCAAAAATATTAACGTCAATGGATAAAATGTTCGTATCGCGTAATCAAAAAGTCTTGAATTTCATTCTCAACGGTATGGCAAAAAACCGTATTTGTCTGGCAAATACGTCTAACATAACCCAAGAAGTATTCGTTGCCGTAGAACGTATGCCGATAAAACAGTCAATGTATAGATTGCTCGAACTTCACAATGAAATGAGTATGATACTTGCGGATATCGGCGTATACGATAAGAGCGCGCAAATGCAGGAAATAGTACTTCGTCACGTTTTGCTAGGCAGTATATTGCACGGACTCTGTATTTAAAAGGATTTACTTTTATTTCGCGCTTGACAAAACAAAATATTATTGGTATAATAAAATGCAAGTAAATACTTGCATTTTGTTTTTAGGAACGATAATGGATAAGACTAGCAAAAAAATCATTGACGCGATGATGGATATCATTCTTGAAAAAGGGTATGCGGGAGCGACGACTAAAGACGTTGCCGAACGCGCAGGCGTAAACGAATGTACGATCTTTCGTAAATTTAAGGAAAAGAAAGAAATTGTTTTGGCGGGTATGAATTTAGAGCAATATCGTCCGAAAATTTCTTCGCAGACGTTTTCCGATATCAAATGGGATATAGAGGAAGACCTTAAAATGTTTATGGAAAACTATATGAAAGAAGTAACGCCTAGGTTCGTTCGTTTGTCGATAGGATTGCGTTCGCCTCAAATTTACGAGCAAACCGCGCCGTTGATTATGGATATACCCAATATTTTTCTTCGCGCGTTGACCGATTATCTTACGCAAATGAAGAAAATGAAAAAGATAAGGGATATCGATTGCGGCGTGACGGCTGCGGCAATTTTATCCGCGACTTTCGGTTACACTTTTTTCTCCGCGTCATTTGAAGATGATTTGATAACCGCAAATCGTTCTGAATATATAAATACAACAGTAAAATCATTTGTCGGAGGTATAGTTTTATGATTACGGGAGCGCAATTATTTGTAAAAGCATTGAAAGAGGAGGACGTAGAAGTATTATTTGCTTATCCGGGCGGACAAGCTATCGATATGTTTGACGCGTTATACGATGACGATACGATAAACGTCGTGCTTCCCAGACACGAACAAGGTCTGGCTCATGCCGCCGACGGTTATGCGCGTTCAAGCGGCAAGGCGGGCGTATGTCTAGTAACGAGCGGACCGGGCGCTACGAACTTGGTTACGGCGATAGCGACGGCGAATTACGATGCCGTTCCGCTTGTGTGTTTTACGGGACAAGTGCCGACGACGTTGATGGGTAAAGACGCATTTCAGGAAGCGAATATAGTAGATATCGTAAAAAGTATTACGAAATATGCGGTAACCGTACGCAATCGCGAAAGTTTGGGAGAAATAATAAGAAGAGCGTTTTATATCGCTCAATCCGGAAAACCGGGCGCGGTACTCGTAGATATTCCTAAGGATATCCAACAACAACTTGGGAAAGAAGAATACTGCTCGTCTGCGAAATTACGCGCAGAAGCTACTTCAAAAAAATCGCAGATAAATCTAATAAGGAAAGCCTTTGAATTGCTAGAAGCCGCCAAACGTCCGTTATTGTTGGCAGGCGGCGGGGTAAGGATAGCAAGAGCCGAAAAGCAGTTGAGTAAATTTGCTGAATTGACGGGTGTCCCCGTAGTTACCACGATCATGGGCAAGGGCGGAATACCAAGCGACAGCCCGTTGTATTACGGCAACGTAGGAATACATGGAAGTTTCGGCGCAAATAAAGCAATAGAGGAGTGCGATCTGCTACTTTCTATAGGTTCGAGATTCAACGACCGAGTTGCGGGAGCGAAACAAAATTTCGCAAAAAACGCAAAGATAATTCATATAGATATCGATCATTCGCCTATATCTAAAAACTTTCGAGTAGACTTGCCCATAGTAGCGGACGCGAAGCAAATATTGTCGCAAGCTCTTGCAAGAGCAAGAACTCTTGATATATCTGAGTGGAGAAAAGAACTGGACGGGTTGCGGTCGGCATATCCCGTCAAGATAGATAGCGACAAACTCAATCCGCAAGATATAATCCAAAAATTAAATACAGTATTTGACGACGTTATTGTAGCGACTGACGTAGGTCAAAATCAGTTGTGGACTACACAGTTTTTGAAGTTAAACGAAAGCAGAAGATTATTGACGTCGGGCGGCTTCGGCACGATGGGTTACGGGCTTCCGGCGGCGATAGGCGCAAAGATAGCAAATCCAAATACGCCTGTTATCGCCATTGTAGGCGACGGCGGATTTCAAATGAACGTGCAGGAACTGGCTACGGCGGTAATCAACGGCTTGCCTATCATAATTTGTTTGTTCAATAACGGTTGGCTCGGCAACGTAAGACAATGGCAAGAGTTGTATTATGGAAAACGCTATCAAAGCACCTGTTTAAGGCGCAGGACAAATTGCCCTAAGCAGTGCAAGGAAATGCAAGAGTGTCCCAAATACGTTCCTAATTTCCAAAAACTTGCCGATAGCTATGGCGTAAAATATAAGATGATAACGAATATAGATGAGATCGACGACGCGTTTTCGTTTGCGATGCAACAGACTGACGTCCCGACTTTGTTGGAATTTATGATCGAGGAAGAAGAAAACGTCTATCCTATCGTTTTGCCCGGCAAGGACCTATCAACCGTCAAATTCGGAAAAGAATAAGAATAGACGACTCTCAATATGAAAATACCCTCGCGAATTGCGAGGGTATTTGTATTTGCAAATTTTGTAAAGCGATTACTTTCCGAGAATTTCGTCAGCCTTGCCTGCGCAACCGAGTACGTTGACAAGTTTGTGCTTAACGATATACTTGATGTTTGCTCTTGCGTCGCCGAGATATTGTCTGGGATCGAAGTGGTCCGGATGCTCTACGAAGTGCTTACGGATACCTGCGGTGCAAGCCATTCTAAGGTCGGAGTCGATGTTGATCTTACATACTGCCATAGAAGCGGCTTGACGGAGCATATCTTCGGGTACGCCGATAGCGTCGTTGAGTTTTCCGCCGTTCTCGTTTACGATCTTAACGAATTCTTGCGGTACGGAAGAAGCGCCGTGCAATACGATCGGGAATTCGGGGAGTCTCTTGCTTACTTCTTCGAGAATGTCGAAGCGAAGTTGAGGCTTCGTGCCCGGCTTAAACTTGAATGCGCCGTGGGAAGTACCGATAGCGATAGCAAGCGAGTCAACGCCTGTCTTCGTTACGAATTCTTCTACTTCTTCAGGACGGGTATAGGAGCTGTCTTCTGCGGAAACCTTTACGTCGTCCTCAACGCCTGCAAGACGTCCGAGTTCGCCTTCAACGGTTACGCCGTGGTCGTGAGCGTACTCAACGACTTTTTTCGTCAATTCGATATTGTCTTTGAAAGAGTGATGGCTTCCGTCGATCATAACGGAGTTGAATCCGCCGTCGATACAACTTTTACAAAGTTCAAAAGTGTCGCCGTGGTCGAGGTGGAGACAGATAGGAAGATGGCTTACTTCCTCTGCAGCTTCAACCATTTTGCGAAGATAAGTAGGGTTAGCGTACTTTCTAGCGCCGGAAGATACTTGAAGTATCAAAGGAGCGTTTTCTTCGGTAGCAGCCTCTACGATACCTTGAATAATTTCCATATTGTTTACGTTGAAAGCACCAATAGCGTAATGACCTGCGTATGCTTTCTTAAACATTTCTTTAGATGTTACAAGTGGCATAAAAATGACCTCCAAATTTATTATCACATTGATTTTAGCACACGCGAAAATAAAATGCAAGTATTTTTGTTTTGTTGGCGTAAAGGCGGCGCGCGGCTTTGCGAGAATTTAACGTTGTTTTAGCTATTCAACAAAATTTCGCTACGGTTAACAACGCCTTAGTGATAAGGATTCCATAAGATAACAATAAAGAGAAGATAATGCCTATCAACGTCGAAAGATAGAAAATTATTTACAAAAATAAATTAAACGGATATAATATTTAGTAGAAAATTATTTTGCTTGCATTACGGCAAAAGGAGAGGAGTATGCTTTCTGACGAAAGAATAAATATTTTGGCAAAAAACCTTATCAATTTTTCTTGCGAACTCAAAAAGGGCGAGAATATTCTCATAGAGGCAACGGGAGTGGATTATCAACTTGTCAACGCGCTTGTCAAAGAAGCGCGTAAAGTCGGCGCGTATCCGTTTGTGGAACTCTATGACAATCGCGTACAAAGGCAAATTCTTATGGGTATGGATAACGAATTCGCCGACAGAATGTGTGATTTTAATTGTTATCGAATGGATAAAATGCAAGCGTATATCGGTATAAGGGGAGGAGAAAACGCCTATGAGCTTTCCGATGTGCCGGAAGATAAACGCAATGCATATAATATAAGGTATTCGCATCCCGTACACCATGAAAGAAGAGTTGCGAAGACAAAATGGTGCGTGTTGAGATATCCCACGCAGGGGATGAGTCAAATGTCGGCGATGAGTACGGAAGCGTTTGAGGATCTTTATTTCAACGTATGCAATTTGGATTACTCGAAGATGGAAAGGGCTATGACGCCTTTAGTAGAGCTTATCAATAAGACGGATAAAGTGAGAATTGTCGGCAACGGTACTGATCTGACGTTTTCAGTAAAAGGTATAGGCGGAGTCAAATGCGCGGGACGCAGAAATATTCCGGACGGAGAAGTATATACCGCGCCTGTAAAAGACAGCGTCAACGGCGTGATTTCTTACAACGTGCCGTCAGTCAGTAACGGTATAAGATTTGACAATATTCGTCTTGAATTCAAAGACGGAAAGATAATAAAAGCGACTTCCGATAAAACGGAAGCTATCAATAAGATATTTGATACCGACGCGGGCGCAAGATACGTCGGGGAATTCGCGCTTGGCGTAAACCCGTATATCACAAAAGCAATGGGCGATATTCTTTTTGACGAAAAAATCAGCGGATCGATACACTTTACGCCCGGCGCATGCTATGACGACGCTTACAATGGCAATAATTCGGCTATTCATTGGGATCTAGTGTTAGTGCAGACAAAAGATATGGGCGGAGGAGAGATATATTTCGACGATAAACTAATAAGAAAAGACGGATTGTTCGTGCTTGATGAACTCAAAGCGCTCAATCCCGAAAATCTAAAATAGTAAATGGAAATATAATAGAAAATTTTACCAAATATTCCATTGTTGACATTCGTCGAATATTGTAGTAATATAATAGTACAAAAAAATAAATGTTTTTCGAGGCATTTAAAGCTATGAGTAAGAAAAAAGATGAAAAAAAGGGAATGAATACGCCAAACGGATCTATGCCTAATATGCAAGGTCCGGGCGCAAATTTTGCCAACGATCCGAGAAGTCCGTATTATAACGTTTACGGTCCGGGCGCGCAGAACAATCATTCAAATTCGTTTTACAACAATTACGGAGGCTCAAATCCTATCGGAGGTCAAACTGGCAATGCAAATAATGCTGCCAATAGTTCTATGATGAAAGAAGACAATGGAAAGCTAGATAAAAAGAACAAATACGTTATGCCTGACGGCAGCAAAATGACCAAAAAGCAAAGAAAGATCGCAAAGAAAAAAGCGAAATTCGACGACAACGATTTGCGAGCTTATCCGATGACTGTTGGCAAGTGGATAGGTACGTTTATAATAATGGCTATTCCGCTTATCAATATTATCGCAGGAATATGTTGGCTTTTCGGCGTAGGCAATAAGAGCAGATCGGCATACGTCCGCGCGCATTTGGTGATCTTTTTGATCGTTGTGTTGTTAATAGGTTTATTGCTTGGCGTAGGTTGGAAAGTAATGAAAGATAAGGCTAGTAAGGAAGTAGGCGCGGAAACGTTTGGCGAAGTCGCGTATTATATAGTCGATCAAGCGCTTATGCTGGTAGAGCCTGTTATGGGTAAAGACGCAGCGGACGCAATGAGAGCGCAAGTCGCCGCTATGTTGGGAGTAAAAGGACCTGATATCGAACAGGATAATGGCGGTAACGGCGGTTATAATAACGATGACTACTGGAACGATTGGGATAACGATGATGAGGACTACGGTTCCAACGGATCTATTGAAAATTTAGAATAGGAAATAGCAGTGTATAGATAAAACAAAATCAAGCCTTTCGGGGCTTGATTTTTTATAGAAATTATTTGATTTATCTTTTAAATAATTTTTGTTAATAAATCATTGTAATTGTTGCACGTTATATTATAGTGTGTTATAATACTAATGTCTAAAATAATATAATTTAGGAGATTTTACGAATGATAAATAAAATAGAAATGTATAAAGTTGGGTTTGGCGATTGTTTTATTTGTTCTGATGAAGAAAATAGAAACAAAATGCTAGTAGATTGTGGGAGTATTCGTGAAGTACATCCAAATATTATTGAAGATATAAACTTATCTTTGGCACGTACGAATAACTATTTAATGATTACCCATTTTCATGACGATCATTTTAATAAACTGGAAAAATTAGATCCAGAATTGAAATTTTCCGAAATATATTTACCTAATTTTTTTACAAGAAATATAATAAGATTAGAATATTCGATACTAGCGAGTAATAATAAGAATTTAAATGATGACGCGCATGTAATAGCGATAAATCTTTTGAAAATTATCCCTACCATTGCGCGTCATTTTAAAAATGGTGTTAGGATTAGTTTTCTAAACAAAGATTATGGTTTGCATAAAGAATTTATAGAAAGAAATGGATTAGATAAAATAAGAATATTATGGCCTGAGATGAGTTATATCGAGCAGAAAGCTAAAAAACTGAATGAAAAAATAGATAATATTATTAGTGAAGAAAATAGACAGCTTTTAGATGATAAAGCTAATAAATTTATAGAAAAATGTTCTATTTATGTTTATAAACGAGAGGAAAGGAAAAATAATGTAGATAATAACTATTCCACCCAAAAATCAGATGAGGTAACAATAGAAATTCCACATAAACTTTATAAAACCATAACTGAATTTCAAAATCAAATTTGCCTATGTTTTGATAATGCGAATAGCCAAAATGATAATCCAGTCTTGTTTTTAAGTGATATAAATAAGCGTGGGTATAATGCCATAAAAAATTACAATGATTTAGCGCCGCACTATTCTATTATTAAAGTACCGCATCATGGAACGAAGAAATATTATATCAATAATTTGCCGGATAGTGATAGTCTATTAATACCTAACGATAATGCGAGAAAAAAATGGGATATTTACAACGAGTATTTCATTACTTATCAAGCTAGAAATATTATAACCAACTCACGTTGTTGTAGGTACTTAGGTTCTTGTAGACGCTCGCGTTGTATAGTAAAAAAATGTGTGCGAATGTCGGATCGATTTTGTATTATTTCTGTTTAGGGCTAAATATAATCAAGTAAAAATTTCTAAGTTATTACGAGTATAGCAATCAATAAACGTACCCTTGAAATTCTTAATGGAGCTGCTAACCGGACTTGTAAGGAGCGATAGCGACGGAATAGCGAGCGACAGCGAACGTCACTATTTCGGACGGTCCGTGTTAGCAGATAAAAAATGATACTCTCAATTTCTTGAGAGTATCCTAATGGAGCTGCTAACCGGACTTGAACCGGTGACCTCGTCCTTACCAAGGACGTGCTCTACCTGCTGAGCCATAGCAGCATATTCTATTTTATTAACACCACGCGACTATTGATTCACGGCAGCGTATAGAATTTACTTGCTTAATCATTATAAATGAAAGAAAGAGGAGTGTCAAATATTTTTTGCGATTAAATTGTAAATGTCTTTGGTATTGACAATTTTGCGGCGGTGCTTTATTATTTAGAAAAGGAGTAAAAATTGGAGAGAAAAGAAATCAAAGGGAAAGAAATAAGAGACAGACGTCGTTATAAAATATATGAAGTTATTATGCTCACTATTTGCGGAACACTGTTTGCGGCTATAGGCATTATGTTGTTGACAATGGAAATACAAATCTTTGCAGAGGGGAATCCATTTGGCTATCAATATATTATTATGAATATTTTGATACTGATTCTTTTTGCGGCAAGCACTTGTGCTTTTATTTTGGGATGGAAGGACGTGCATTATTGTCGCAAGATAAGTATTGCCAAAAAACGTGGAGCTGACGGTTTAGCCGTATTTTTGAATAGTTACGAAGTCTTTGCCGATAGGAAACAAGGATTTTACAGACTTAAACTATACGGATTCGTTTTGTCTTATCAAATAGAAGGGCAAGAAAGAACTTTCAAGACAAAGGCAATATACGATATAAACGAATTTAATTATTTAAAGTCTCTGGGAAAAGTCAAAATAAAAATATATAAGGATTTTGTAGCGATTAACGAAAACTTCTCTCCCCAGATTTACCAAAAAGATCCTGTAACAGGATTGACGAAGAGCTTTTTTACGAAAAAGCCTATGTCGACGGTTATTAAAGTAGGATTGACAAGCGTGATAATGTCGATTATCTTGTTTTTAGTTTTGTTAGTACTCTCGTCAGTATTTAAAAATAATTTGTTTTTAATTATCGGTCTTGTAATTCTGCTTATTGTCGTAGTATCGTATACAATTGCTTACGTTTATTGCGTAGGGAAGTATAAGGATAAATAGATTTTGGAATTTGAGTAATTTAGGGGGAAAATTGAAAAATAATTTGACTAATGTATCAGATATATTCAAATATACAAGTTTCTTGCTGAGCGTAATACCTTTTTGTATTTCGATATTATCGATATTCTTTATGGCGGAAAGTATACCGATGCACTATAACGCGAGCGGAGAGGTCAATAGGTACGGCAGTAGTATGGAATTTGTTTTAGTAGGGGTATTATTTAGCGCGATGGCTGTAGTAATGTCCATTGCATTTGAAAGAATTAAAATGTCGGAACTCGGTAAACTGATCGGCTTTATCGGCGCGCTAGTGTTGGACGTCACTTTCATTATTCTTACTGCATATTTCGTATCTAGAATATTTGAAATCAGCGGAGTAATAAAATTCGCAAATCACAAAGAAGAGACAGCGTTTGCCTGCGCTGTTATAGGAGCGGTTTTATTGGTTTTTGGAAGCATTGTATATTTTATATTGGAAAAAAGTAAAAATACTAAATTAAATCAGGCGAAGATAATTTTGTCTATTATTTTCAGCGTTTGCGGAGGAGTTGCAACACTTCTTTGTTTGTTTTTCAAAAATTATTTAGCAATTTTATATATTATAGTTGCGTTGGCGATATGTGCGGTCTCTACTATTTTGATTATTCGGAAGAGAGAGAAATTAGTTTGATTATTTCAGTATAAGAGTTTAGAGATTGAACGTCTATATTTGACAAGTCAGGAAAATGAGTAATAAAAATATTTGAATATCGTAACTAATTACAATCAACGTCAAAAATACGCAAAGGCTCGCATTCGCGAGCCTGTATGAGTCATAAAATATTAAATCAAATTTTCAAACTTTTGATATACGCTTTTAAGCCTTCGCTGAGGTTTTTATCGCGTAGTCCGTATTCGATAGTCGCTTGAATATATCCGAGTTTGTCGCCGACGTCATAGCGTCTTCCGTCAAAGGTATATGCGTATGCGCCAGTCGAATCGGCAATCGTCTGGATAGCGTCGGTCAAGCACACTTCGCCGTTTGGCATAGCAGGGGTGTTTTTCAGCACTTCGAAAATATCCGGAGTGAGAATATATCTTCCTATGCTTGCGATAGTGGAGGGAAGTTTGTCGATAGGAGGTTTTTCAACGAGTTTTATTACCTCGGCGTACTTACCCTTTGTTGCGCCCGGCTGAACGATTCCATACTTTGACGCTTCCTCTTTGGGGACTTCTTGACAGCCAAGTATGATCTTGCCTGTCGTGTCGTAAGCTTCCATAAGTTGTTTAAGACACGGCTTTTCGGGATTGTAGATAATATCGTCGCCGTAGAGTACTGCAAAAGGTTCGTTGCCGACAAAGGCTTCCGCTTCAAGCACAGCCATACCGCTTCCGTTCATTTCTTTTTGACGGACGTAATATATATGCGCCATATTTGAAATGTCTCTGATTTGTTTGAGATATTCTTTCTTTCCCGCGCGAAGAAGAATTTGCTCCAACTCGACGGCAATGTCAAAGTGATCTTCTATACATTTTTTGTTTTTTCCAAGTATGATTAGAATGTCCGTTATACCGCTTTTTACTGCTTCCTCAACGACGTATTGCAAAGTCGGCGTATCGACGATTGGCAACATTTCTTTCGGGATAGCTTTCGTCACGGGCAAAAATCTCGTTCCGAACCCGGCGGCAGGTATTACCGCTTTTCTGATTTTTGTCATAATTCTCCTTTTTATCTGCAAAAGTACAATTATTTATTGTTACTATATTATATACTATTAAATTGTATTTTACAAGCACTTTGTTTATGCGCGTTATAAAATGAGATATTCGTATTGACCAAAAATTCGCGATGGGGGTTTATAAAAGCTTATTAAAAATTTTTTGAAAGTTTACGCGAAATTTGCATAAAAAGTATTGACAATGGGAAAAATGATGATATAATAAAACTAAGGTCAAAGAAAGTCAAACATTTCAAAGGAGGTCAACGTGGCAAATATATCCGACGAGATCGAGCAATTTATTCTCTCGATTTGGAACGACGACGAAGAGTTGAAATTATCTCGTAATGATTTGGCGCAGTATTTCAGCGTTGCGCCGAGTCAGATCAATTACGTGCTTGCGACCAGATTCAGTTTTGACAAAGGATATATTATCGAATCCAAGCGAGGGGGCGGCGGTTGCATAACTTTGGTCAGAATAAACGACAGTAAAGAGGAGGTGTTGCACGGGATCGTCCAAGAGCTCGACAATATAGAGGCATTGTCATTTAATCGAGCTTGCAATTTCGTGCATAGATTGGAAAGAGAGGGAATAATAGACGAAAAAGAAGGGGATATAATTAAGAGCGCGATAAGCGATAAAGCGTTGAATTTCCCCGCTCATTCCGCTAACGTAAGAAAAAACGTATTTAAAGAAATCTTAATAGGATTGGCTAGGAGGTAAAAATGCTGTGCGAGATATGTCGTAAGAGATTGGCGACTAAATTTATGAAGATAAACGGTTGCGATACGGAACTTTGCGAAGCGTGCGCGGCAAAATTGAATTTATATTCATCGTCCGTAGCGGATTTTTTCGATATGATCTTCGATCTTGACGATTATTTAGACGAACGCTATGAAGAAAGAGTATGTCCCAACTGCGGGCTTAGAGAAAGTCAGCTCGTCGAAAAATACAAATTCGGTTGCAGTAAGTGCTACGACGTTTTTGCCGACAGAGCCGAAGAATATTTTAAAGAGTTGCAAGGCAAGGAATACAGAGGTAGGTTTGCAACGGCTTCTTCCGCGCGTAAACACAGATATCTTAAAGACGCTACAATCGCGGATATACCTCATTTGTACAATATGTTGGAATATCCC
This sequence comes from uncultured Clostridia bacterium, assembly GCA_947174325.1. Classification (GTDB taxonomy): domain Bacteria; phylum Bacillota; class Clostridia; order Christensenellales; family UBA3700; genus RACS-045. The sequence goes on along the minus strand of CAMWIL010000003.1, from coordinate 22,539 downwards.
GCAATCAAGTCGGACAGTGTGAAGACAAAACTTATACTCAATAGAATAAAAGAACTTGAGGGGGAAAGATAGTATGGTAAACGCGCATAATACGGTCATTTCCAGCAGAGTGAGATTGGCGAGAAATATCAACGGACTTCCTTTTCCTTCGATGTTGCGTGGAAACGAACCCAAACTCAAAGACTTCTATACGAAAACGAGAGAGGTTTGCGATAGCAGATTCGCAAATAAATTTTACGGCGTAAGCAGTCTTTCGCAATTGCAGTTGAGTTCTTTGATAGAAAATCATTTGATAAGTCCTGCGCTTTGCGAAAACGCTTTCGGGGCGGTGATAATTAGCGACGACAAGACGATATCGATAATGCTCAACGAAGAGGATCATTTGCGCGAGCAATGCATACTCGGCGGATACAGACTTGACGAAGCGTACAGAACTGCGGAAAGCGTTGACGTCGCGCTTAGAAATAAATTGGATATAGCATTTAAATTGCCATACGGACATCTTACTTCCTGTCCTACAAATTTGGGAGCGGGAATGAGAGCTTCGGTAATGATGTTTTTGCCGGCGATGGCGATAAATCATACGATAGATATAGAAATAAGAAAGATGCACGCCAGAGGCATAACGCTTAGGGGAGTTTACGGCGAAGGATCTACGGCAGACGGGTTTATGTATCAGATATCCAATCAGTCGGCGGTAGGTATGAGCGAAGAAGAGATACTTCAAAAAGTCAAGAACGAAGTCGGTAGACTTTGCGAACTTGAAGAGCAAGCTCAACGCAGTATAAAAGGAATAAATATTGAAGATCAGATTTGGCGAGCGTACGGACTTTTGAGATACGCGAAGAAGCTATGCCAAAAGGAATTTGCAGACAATATCGCTCTTGTCAAACTCGGCGTGATATACGGGATGTTCGATATAGATATCGATATGCTCAACAGATTGATAAACGACACTCAAAAAAATACGCTTTCGCTCAATGCGCGACGCGAGCTCAACGCAAGCGAAAGAGACGTTTTGAGAGCTAAAATGATAAACGAAAAATTGAAATTATACAGAATATAATCGTGAGGTGATATTATGGACGGATTAGATAACGAAAGCACTCAAATTATGGAAGTGGCAAGAGAAGTCGCGATAAGATGCGGCGGTCTATTGGGAACAGAGCATATAATTTGCGCGATAACTCTTTGTCCGAAAACAAATGCGGGAGCATTGTTGGAAGAATACGGGATAGACGACAATATCGTCGATAAATTGGTAAGAAGCGACGGAAACATATACGAAACGTTCAAGTTTTCTCCAAGAGTTTTGGGCGCTTTGGAAAAAGCCAAAAAGCTTAGCGAAGATTGCGGTTACAAGGACGTTAAGTCGTTGGCTCTTCTCAGCGCTTGCTTAGAAGATAAGACGTCGTATGCGTGTAGGAGTTTGAGCTATTTCGGAGTGGACGGCACGCTAGTAAGCAGAGAGGCGGCAAGGATATTGCGCAATACTGCGGCAAGACGCGAACACGAAAAGCAAGCTCAATCGATGAAAGGTATGAATTACCGTATGGAAGAGGACGACGAAGACGACGGCGACGCTTTGGCGGGACTGGGCGAAGATCTTACGCAAAAGGCGAAAGACGGAAAACTCGACCCTGTTATCGGAAGAGACAGCGAGATAAACAGAATAATTGAAATACTTTCAAGAAGAAAGAAAAACAATCCTATTTTGATAGGCGAACCGGGCGTGGGAAAAAGCGCGGTAGTCGAAGGATTGGCTCAGGCGATAGTAGACGGCAAAGTTCCCGAACTGCTTAAAAATAAAAAAGTATTTTCATTGGATATGGCAAGTTTGCTCGCAGGTACGAAGTACCGCGGAGAATTTGAAGAGCGTCTCAAAAAGGCTATTGAATCGCTCAACGAAAGAGGAGATACGATACTTTTTATCGATGAAATACACACTATCGTAGGAGCGGGCAGTACGGAAGGAAGTATGGACGCGGCAAATATCCTCAAACCGCAACTTGCGAGAGGAGAATTGCAAACCATAGGCGCGACGACTTTGGACGAGTATAGAAAATACTTTGAAAAGGACAGCGCTTTGGAACGCAGATTCCAGACCGTCGCGGTAGATCCTCCGTCAGTCAGCGATACGATCACTATATTGCACGGACTGAAAAGCAAGTATGAAGAACATCACGGCGTAAAGATAGAGGACAGCGCGATAGATGCCGCGGCTGTGATGAGCGACAGATATATCAACGACAGATTCTTGCCGGATAAGGCAATAGACCTTATAGACGAAGCGTGTTCGAGAACTAGGATAAACGGAACGCTGTTGCCTGAAAACATCAAAGATATAGAAAAGAATATCCAAAGGCTCAACGAGGCTATTGATAGCTACGTCAAGATGAGAGCGTTTGATAAGGCCAACGAATTGGAAGTTCAACTCAAAGCCGACGAACAAAAACTTGCCGATCTTAGAAAAGGCTGGACAAAGGAAAAGATGCAGGAAAGTCTTGTTATCGACGAAACCGACATTGCTAATATCGTGTCTTCTTGGACAAAAATACCCGTGACAAAACTTACTCAAACGGAAAGTGAAAAGCTGTTGGGAATGGAGGAAATACTCAAAAAGAGAGTTATCGGTCAAGACGAAGCTGTAGAGGCTATTTCCAGAGCGGTAAGAAGAGCGAGAGTGGGCATCAAAGATCCAAAAAGACCTATCGGATCGTTTATCTTCTTAGGTCCAACAGGCGTGGGAAAAACCGAACTTTCAAAGGCGCTTGCCGAAGCTATTTTCGGCGATGAAAACCTAATGATAAGAGTGGATATGTCCGAGTATATGGATAAAGTCAGCGTATCCAAACTCATAGGATCAGCGCCCGGTTACGTCGGTTTTGAAGAGGGCGGACAGCTTACGGAAAAAGTGAGGAGAAAGCCCTATTCGGTGGTGCTCTTCGACGAGATAGAAAAAGCTCATCCCGAAGTGTTCAATATCCTATTGCAAATTCTTGACGACGGCGTATTGACAGACTCTCACGGAAGAAGAGTGGATTTCAAAAATACGATCATAATTATGACGTCAAATATTGGCGCAAGCGAAATAAAAGCAATGCCGGCGCTTGGCTTCGGAACGTCCGCTCAGGATAGTTATGAAAATATGCGCGAAACGCAAATGCAAGCGCTCAAAAAGACGCTCAAACCCGAGTTTATCAACCGTATCGACGACATAATAATATTTAGACCGCTTGAAGACAAAGATATGTCAAAGATCATTTCCATAATGGTCGAGTCGCTCAAGAAGAGACTTGACGAGAAGGATATCCATATCAGCGTAAGCGAAAGCGCTCAAAAACTTATCGTCGAAAAAGGCGCGAATAAAGAGTACGGAGCGAGACCTCTTAGAAGGGCGTTGCAGAGAATGGTCGAGGACGAATTGAGCGAAAGAATTCTCAAAGGCGAATTTGCTATCGGCGACAAGATCGACATAGACGAAAATGGCGGTTCATTGACGTTTGAATTGCAAAAAAACGAGGCTGATCAAAGCGAAAATAAAGCTGAAGAAGAAAGCAAATAAAAAAGCTTTTAAGACAAATAGTATAAAACGGCGGAGATAAAAAAGTCTTCGCCGTTTTACTCAAAAATTTTCTAATGTTAACTTTTTTTAACATTTTTTTATGCCAATGTCAACTTTTGTTTACATTTTTTTGCGTCAAGTTTGTAGCAATGGTATATAAAACTATGGTATAATCTAACTGACGAAAAAAATCGGTTGCGTCGCAGTTGATAAAATTTACGTGTCAAGATGATAGAAAAAATATAGAAAATCATAAAAACGAAAAGAACGATATAATACAGCCTAATTCTATATCCATATACCCATACTTATGTTCCTGCAAACGCATTTCAGGTACATAGCAAGGCGTCGTCCGCAAGGGCGGCGTTTTGTTGTATAAATAATCCGTAAAAATTACATTAATTTTTCAAAAGCATCTTTTATTTGCTTTTTTACTGTGGTATAATTAAATAAAGAAAACTCATAGATAGAGTTAGGATATATTCAAGATCAAAGTTTGAAAATCGGCAAGGCGCGGTTTTCGAGAAAAATAAAGGAGGGCAATTATATGAGAATAGAAATAATTGCGAGAAATTACAAACTAACGGATCATTTGGAAGAGATCGTCAACAAAAAAATGGAAAAGTTTTCGAGATATTTTGAAGACGACGCCGTTGCAAAGATCTTCCTCAAAGAAACAGGCGGAAAAGACAAATACGTCATGGAAGTTACGATTTTCTTTGGAAACAATATGGTAAGAAGCGAGGTTGCCTCGGATAATATGTTCAATAATATAGATATCGCATTGCCTAAGATAGAGGGACAGATAAGAAAGTACCGCACCAAACTTGGCAAACTCAAAAAGAGCGCGCTTGACGAAGGAAGTATGTACCCTCAAACCGAATTGAAGAAAATGGAAATCATTCGTACAAAATCCATGGCTCTCAAAAAGATAGATTTGGAAGAGGCCGTAGAGGATATGGAACTTGTCGATCACGACTTTTATATCTTCCTCAACAACGAGACGGGTAAAGTCAACGTGTTGTATAAGAGAAAAGCGGGCAACTTAGGTTGTATCGAACTCGATTATTGAAATAATATTTGACATACAGCATTCAAAAGCCGACGGAACTTTCCGTCGGCTTTTTATGATGTTTTTGATATTTTCTCTGTTAAAATATACGTTAGAAGATAATAAATATTATATATTTAATTGTCATTTGTTTTTTTTTGTAGTAAAATTATCTTGACTACGGTCTTATCAATAGCGAGGAGAGAAATGAGAAAGACAAGACTTTTAATAATTGTCATAGCGTTAGTAGCGGTTGTTTTTTGCGTGTGCTTGACGGCATGTTCTAAAAACCAAAACTATATCAAGACGCAAGATTCGGTAGTATCGCGCTTTGGCGACGGTATTGTCGTGCTTGATTCTCACGCCGCTCCCGCGAATGCGCATGAATACAAAGATCAGTTGAGAGTACGCGCTAAAATAAACGTAGACGCTCGTTTGAGCGGGTATCATATCACGGGTATTTATTTGCCGGCAGGCGAAACGCTGACTATCGACGTATCGAATACGATCGCTCAATTCGGTTACAGCGTGCTTGTAAATAATTTTACGACAGGCAATAGAGTAACGAGACTTATTTCTTCGGTAAGAACTACCATTGAGCCGAGTGACGCGCCCAACGGAGGCGTAGTTGAGATATTAGTGCCGGAAGTTGCAAATTCAAGTACGGCGGCTAATTCCTTTAATATGAGAATAGAAGGCGGTATAGTTATGCCGTATTACCGTCTTGGACGCGACGACGTCAATCAGATCGAAAGCGGCGGCGGAGATTACGCTATTTTAGACTGCGTCAACGCCAGATTTTATATCCCTACCGACGTGCTTTACGGAGAAGACAAAGAGTGCGTGATAAGAGACGACATCTACAACTCATTATTGTGGTGGCAATCTGCGGTATCGTTTTTCAACGAAACCTTGGAGATCCCCAGCAACAGCAGCGAATATACGTCTAGCGTTGTGTTTGGAAATTTCGGAACGGGTTTGAGCTATGATGGAGACAGAAAAGCCGTTGTTGCGGACAAGTCGTTTTTCCAAGACTATTTAGCGTACGACAATTTGATACAAGGAAAAGCGTGGGATTTGCTTTACGCGATATGCGATCATAAAGTAAACGTATCAGAAAACTTTTCCGATTCTGTTGCCGAGACGATGATAGTTGACGTTCTTTGCAGTATAGATAACGTAGTAATGACTCATTTCGACGTGGCTACGGAAAGCGATTGGAAATGGCTTATAAATCCGTATACGTGTCTTGAAAACACTTTGGAGCTTTTTGCTACTCCTCAGCAAGCGCGCGATACGTCTTACGAGAGGGACGTTATCAGAGCGTTCTTTATCAACATAATGCATAGTTTCGGTCTTGATAAGACTATCAATATAATCGTTGCTTACGGGCAGATAGCTCCCGATAAGCCGTCCAACGACACTCTTGCCCTCATAATCAGCGAGGAATTGGGCGCGGACATGAGTTTGTATTTCGAAAAATTCGGTATTGCGCTTACGCAGGAAACAAAGAAGAAGATGTCGGGCAATGCAATGTATATACCCGTTCAAACTAAGTTCACCGTCGGAAGCGATAAATCGTATAGTCTAGGTTATACCGTGGCTATGGGTGAAAGAACCGCGTTTGATTTTGCCAACAATATGGTGTCTATGTCAGACGGAGAATGGGAAATAGTCGGCGTCGACGGCGACAGCAGACTGTGGTCGTTGGAAGACGGTATATATTATTATACGCCGAGTACGGACAAGCTGACCGACGAATTTGTATTGAGAATGAGAAGCGGCGGAAACAGCGTTTCACTGTATGGAAAAATAAACGTGCTTATTACGGTTGCGACTTACAAGATCTATGAGAATTGGAAATTCGACAATACGACTACGGCTTTGGACGAAGCAGTAGCGGCATATCAGAAGAGGACTCCGGATTATATTGGAAGTATCGATTTTGCAGGCGTAAGAAGGCGTCCGAACGCAGATCCAAGCGTTTACGTTTTGACTGTTACGGAAGGATGTATCAAAGTCCCAAAAGGCGGAAAATACAGAATATATTTGCGCAATCACGGTCTTTGCCGCGTTGAATTCGGCGTGTCGAAATATATGATGACGATGTTTGACAGTCCTATACCTGTCCAAGAGTTTACGCGTTATCAGTCGTACGATATCGTGTTGGAAGAAGATAAGGTCTATGAATACAAACTTTACTTGCTTTCTACCAAAGGCGATTGCGACGCCGCTTTGGGCATAAGATATATTCAGGACGAAGATATAAACGACGATGGCGATTACGGAATTCAGGCAGACGCGATCGATACGGATTATTTGATATACAAAGGACTTGACAGAAGCGATATAGTCTCTTTCGTTCCGCCGATAATCTATCCTACGGGTTACGGTTATAAGGAAGATTTCTATCAAACGCACGAGTTGAAAGAAGAGCATTTCGTTTCATATCCCGCGGCTGTCGTCAACAGAGGCATAAACCTCGCTATCGATTCTCTTTCGACAGGTAGTTATTACAGCGCGTCAAGGATCACGAATTATTACGAATTCATATTGGATTTGGAGAAGGCGTTGCGACTCGAATATTTAATGCTCAACGTCAGAAGCGTGAGCGTAGGAGCAAACGTGAACGTATTTGTTTCTAATACCGAAGATTTCTCTTCGCAGACTCAACTTTCGCTCAGCGAAAACGTTTTGAAAAGCGGCGATAATTATATGCTCTTTGGCAGCTGTACCTCAAGATACGTAAAAATTACGCTTTCTGCAGAAGAAAACTTTTCTTGCGACATAAACGATTTGAGACTAGGTCAGTATTTTGAAGAAAGCAGAATAGTTCCCAACACGTCTTCAATGCTAGCGTATATGGGCGGTTGGTCAAACGTAGGGGAGTACGTAAGCGTAAACGGAAGCATAAGCGAGAGCGTCAACGACAACTCAATTTTCTCCTTTACCGCCAAGTCAAGACAGATATGCCTTTACGGCGTAAAAGATACAAAGTACGGCAAAATGGATATATACGTGGACGGCTCATATTATACGACCATAGATCTTTTCAGCGAGTCGACGGCTACAGATCAGTTGCTGTTTGCGATCGACTTCGATACTAATATGGAACATTCCATAAAGGCTATGCCGGCAAGTAAATCCGACGTGATTAATTTTGACTATATATCTTATATTCCGGTTGAGGAAGAACAAGTAAAGCCTATCGGAGGAGTATTGTATTACGCTCTCATTATTCCGGGAGTAATAGTCGTAGTTTTGTTGGGAGCGGCTATAGCCGATCGAGTGAGTAAAACGAAAAAAGTTAGGAAAAGAGCCCATATCGCGTAAAACGCGTCGCTGTGACGGTTCGCAAGTAGCTCGGTTTCATATTTTTTGAAAGCATTGACAAAAGTATGAAATTAAGTTGCTAAGTTTAATAATTGTAAAGTCTTTGAAGTACGGTTCGATTGACAAATCGGAGGTGAATAGATGGAATTTTGGTGGCTTGGTTTAGCTGTTTGGATAGTAGCGATTGCATTGATAGTCGCTGTGTTTCGTTTGCGCAACAATCGCAAACTGAGTATGCAGGTGATTTTTGTCTTATCTTTGTTTTTGTTGGTATTTAAGTCGGTTGAATTTGCAAGTTACCGCGGGGCGGGCAAAGCCTTGTATCCCGTAGAATTTTCTCATCTGTCATACTTTATTTTGGGCGCGACTATGGTTTCGGGTATCAAAAAATTACGACCTTTCGCAGGTTTTTGTTCTTTGGCTTCCGGTCTTGGCTTTTTAGTAGCTACGACGGCGTCTCCCGCTTCCGTATACAACTCTGCGTATTCTATCTATTTTATGATAGTCAGTATTGCGCAACATTTGATTTTGTTGTTTGCCGGATTGCTTTTGCTCTTTGCATTTGACAGATACTCAATAAAAGACATTTGGATATCAGTGGTAGGAGTTGCGGCAATATTCGTATTTTCGGCGCTTGTCTACAATAGGATTATATACAAAGATTTTGCCAATCGCGACGAAATGGTAATAATCGAAATGATTACAGGCACTATTCTCAGATACGTTTTGCCTACCGGTTTTGTGATACCTATATGGTTGCGTGTCGGCACGGTAATAGTTTTGTTGGCGGTATTGATAGGCGCGTTTGCCGCTTATTATTTGGTCAACAACAAAATTTTTGATAAGAGAGAAAAAAACGGTAATCAGTTGAAAGATACGGATTACGAACTTGGAATTAAAACGCTTATAATATATTTTATAAACAAGAAAAACAATTCCAAGCCGCCTTTGCAAAAAGAGCAAGGCGCAGTCGGTGATAATCAAGCCGAGCAATAAATTTTTGATCAGACGATATTTTCGCAGGGGGGACAAAGTGAAATATTGGTGGCTTTCTTTAATAATTGTAGCTTTGTGCGCCACGGCGATATTCCTTACTATCCGCATGCGTAACAATCGAAAGATTTCTATGACGGTTCTGTTTGCCGTATCAACCGTTTTATTGACTTACAAGATCTGCGAATTCGTTTATTACAGAATTGCGGGTATTCCTAAATATCCGGTGGAGTTTTCTCATATTTCGTATTTTATCGTCGGCGTAACGGTGTGTTTCGGAATTAAGAAAATGCGTCCTTTTGCGGGCATTAGCTCGTTGCTTGCGGGTATCGGATATATCATTACGGCGACGTTCTCGCCCGATACTTTTGTCAGCAACGGAAGCAACGTTTATTATATAGCGTTGGGAGTAATTCAGCACGAACTCCTGTTTTTTACAGGTTGCATTTTGCTTTTTAATATCGACAAGTATTCAATAAAAAATATCTGGGTGCCTATCGTGGGAATAGTTGTAATGGTGTTGTTTTCCATTACGGTTCATGAGAGGATCATATATCCTGATTATGACGAGAGAGATAAAATGATAATCTACGAAATTGTCACAGGTATGATACTGCGCCATATAATGCCTATGGAAAACATAACTATTGCGTTAAGAGTGATTACTGCGCTTGGTATAGGCTTGGCGGCGGTAGGACTTTTATTTGCTTTTTACTTTGTAAATAAGAAGTATCACGAGCATAAAGAGAGTAAAGGCATTCGAATCGAAGGCAAGGATTTCGAAATGGGTATATTTTATTGGGTAGGAAGAGAAATCAAGAGAAGAAAACGTCAACGCGAAGAAAGTTTGGATATATCTGCGGAAGAAGACCGATCTTAATAGATTTGATATTTCGACTCAAACCTGCAAATTTTGTACTTTGATAGTATTTTAAGATGTTAACGTTTTGTAAAATATTTTATATTAGGGTCAATCGCTATGGACATTTAGTCAAAAATATGATATATTTCAATAAATATGAGAAGGAGAGAAGGGAATGAAATATTGGTGGCTTGCGCTTTTGATAGTTGCGATATTTGCGGCGGAAACGTATTTGGTTTGGCAAATGAGAAACAACAGAAAAGCCTGCATGATAACCTTGACGGTTCTTTCTTCCGTGCTCCTCATTTACAAGACTGTGGAATTTGCTTATTACAGAATAGCGGATAAAGGTCTTTATCCCGTGGAATTTTCTCATATCACTTATTTCGTACTTGGCGTTACAGTGTGTTTTGGCATAAAAAAGATGCGCGCTTTTGCCGGTATTTGCAGCGTGCTGGCAGGTTTCGGTTACGTTGTCGCCGCTTGCTTTTCTCCCGGTTCGATCATCACTGAGGCGTCGGCTGTATTTTATATACCTCTAGCGATCATTCAACATGAAGTTTTGTGGTTTGCGGGATGTTTACTTCTTTTCAACGTAGATAAATACTCAATAAAAGACATATGGGTTCCGTTGGTGGGCGTGTTTACAATGATAATTTTTTCAGTACTCGTCTCGCAAAGAATTATCTATAAAGACTTTGCGTCTTATGACAATATGATCATTATCAAAATAGTAACGGGAAGGATCGTCGAGTACTTGATAGGCGCGGAAAATCTTACTGTAGCAAAGCAAGCAATCACTGCGGTAGTGTTGATAGTCGCCGCGGTAGGAATATTCGTATCGTTCTATTTTATCAACAACGCCGCATTTAAAAAACGCGAGAAAAAAGGAAGCGTGATAAAAGGAGAAAACTTTGAAATCGGCATTGTTCCTTTTATCAAATCGGCGGTTGCGAAAAAATGTAGACATGTTTGCGTTGCGACAAGTGATTCGCAAGCGGAAGTGAGCGCAGACGTCGCGGACAAAGAAGAATGATCGCGCGTCGCAAGCAGCTATTTAAATTCCCGTATTTACGTATTTTATTTAAATTTTTTGTATTATTCAACAAACTAGGCGCGAAATATTTTCACTTGCCTTCAAATTAAAGAAAGCGAGGCATTAAGCCTTGCAATGTAAAATTTATATAAGGTCATAGACTTTGATACTTTGTATGTGTTATACTTTCAAAAAGAGGTAGCAGATGAATTACAATGAATTTTCCAACGGAACAAAGATCATAGATTCAAAGAACTCTATTGATGAAATATCCACGATCTTGGTAGGTCTAAATGCTTCGCGAGTTTTGCTAGTAGGCAACACGCGTTTGGAATATCACGGATATATTGAAAAGATCAAAAAATCAATAGAAAAGCAACCAAGACTTTCGATCGGAGCCGTTTATTTGGGCGACGATTTGACAGACGGTGAGAATATCCTCAAAGATCTCTATTTCGTCTATATGTCAAACAACTGCGATTCGATCGTTGTCTGCGGAAGCGGAAAGCTGATAGATTATACGAAAGCGCTCAAACTTATGATCTCAACGCAAGTAAAGGACGTCAGGAAGTTTTATAATTCGTCTATGACGGCAAGGGAAATAATATATATACCTTTTATCGCGTTACCTTCGGAATTCGGTTCAGGCAACGAAACTAATTCCACTGCGGTGATATTTGACAACGAAAAAGGACTTAGCAGAAATCTTGTAGACGGTTTGCTTTCTCCCGACTATTGTCTTATCGACGGAGAACTTATCTCTTATATGGATACCAAAATGACCGCATATGGAATATTGGAAATTTTTGCGAGAGCAATAGACGGGTTTACCGTTACTTACGCTACGCCGAATACGATAGACGCTTTTGCCGATTATATAGAATTGCAGACGTCTTCGATAAGCGACGGCTTTTGTCAGGTAGCGCTCACAGGCTTAAAGAGAAGAGCGTTGTCTTTGCTTGAAGAGCCTACTGTCGATAGATATCGCAGAATGGAGATAAAAAGCGCGTATCTTTCAAAGGGAACGGACAGCAGCGGACAGGGCTTGATACAATGCGCGGCGCAAGCGATCGCCGACGTTAAGGGAATAGAGTATCATATGGCTTTGCCGAAAGCGATAAAGGCGGTATTTGCGTATAACGTCGATTCGTGCAAAACAAAATATGCGCGATGTCTGCTTTCGTTTGCGGGATGGCAAATATATTCTGAATGTAAACAAGAAGAAAGGCATACGCTGTTTGTCAAATTAGCTCTTGATTTTATAGATTTGTTGGCAGATAGGTATTTTGCTCATGATAAAGTTGAATTAAACGAAGAGGAAAAGCAAGCGGTCTTAAACGCTATGGCGTTCAATATCAACGTCTTGAACAATCCGAGAAAATTCAACGCCGTCGTATTCAAAACATTGCTTTAAGGAAGTGGGCTCATGGAATATAATTTTGAAAGAGATATAAAGTTTATGGTAGGCGACAAAGCTCTTCGCAGATCGGTGAAAGAGATCAACAATCTCGGAGCGAGAAGAGTTTTGTTGATATGCGATGAGATGAGCGATAGAGTCGGACAGCTCAAAGATATGTTGAGACAGTTCAATAAAGAAGTCAATATTGTTGATAAAGTCAAACATATCGGAGATATCGCCACGGTCGAGGACTGCGAAAAGTCGCTTCGCGCTTACAAAGCCGGCGAATGCGATTCCATTATCGTTCTTGGAAAGAAGAGCGCGGTTGCGGTTGCCAAAGCCGTAAAGATAATGCTTAAAGATGACATATCCATTATTTCCAACTACCGAAATTTTACCGTCAACAATATTTCTTCCGTAAGAGTACCGTTGATAGTCGTGCCGACCAACCTTTCTTCTGGAGTCGAGGCAAGCAATTTCGTGCGTATATACGACGTAGAACACAACGATATCTTCGAGTTTAATACCTCGTTTGCTCAAACCAACTTGATAGTGATCGATCCGCTGATGACCGATACTATGCCGCCTAAGTCGATAGCGACGTCAGGTTTGCACGCGCTTGCTATGGCGGTCTTGAGTTTGACGTCCGACAGCGATACGAATCCGTTGGGCGAAGTATATGCGGTCACGGCAATAAAACTTCTTACGGAAAATCTGAAAAAGTGCGTATTGCAGAACAAAGTAAAGAGTTTTAGATTTAGGGTATTGTTTGCGTCGATCTTGGCGGGATACTCTTATTGGCAGACTCCTAAAGATATTTTGTCCGAGCTTGCCGACAGAATGAGCGATAGATACCGCGCCAATTACGGAAATATATTTTTGATATTGTTCCCGCATTATATAGCTATGCGTAAGTGGAACGCTGATTTCGATCCCGACAATCTCATAAATCTTTTGGGCGATAACGGCTATTTGGTATTCAAAAATTCGACGGCGAACCGCGACGTCATCGTAGATTCGGTAAAGAACTATTACAAGAGATTGAAAAACTACGTCGATTACGTCGATAATCTCCAAGATCTGGGCATCAAGCGCGAGGACTTCGTTGATATTGCGTCTTCCGTAATAAGTATGCATACCGACGAGAGCGAAGAATACAAATTCAGTTTTATTATGGAATTGCTTGAAAAGGCGTTTTTATCGTTTGAAGAAAATGAGAACGCTGTTAAAGAGGAAACGCATTCAGGACCTACGATAGTAAAAGGCAACGTGGAAGAAGAGACTTCGAAGGAAGCGGCAGATGGGCAGTAAACGTAATTATCAAAGAGAACTCGACGCTTTGATATCCGAACTTAACGGGAAAAAGCCTAAATTGCTTTTGCACGCTTGTTGCGCGCCTTGCAGCAGTTATTGTCTGGAATATTTAAAAGATCATTTTGAGATCACGCTCTTTTTTTACAATCCGAATATCACTGACAAAGAGGAATTTGACAAGCGGTATGAAGAGCTTAAACGACTTACGCAAGAAATGTCGATCGACGTTGAGATCGTCTGTCCTACGTACTGTAAAGAGGAGTTTTCTTCAAAGATAAAAGGCTATGAAAATTGTCCGGAGGGCGGAGATCGTTGTTCGATATGTTATGCGTTGAGACTTGCCAAGGCTTGCGAATACGCCGAAAAAAACGGCTACGATTATTTTTGTTCCACGCTTTCGATAAGCCCTTATAAAAATTATGAAAAACTCAATACGATAGGCGAAGCGCTTGCCAAAGACAAGCGAGTAAAGCATCTGCCCAACGATTTCAAAAAGAAAGGGGGATACGCTCGCTCTGTCGAACTGTCAAAACAATACGACCTTTACCGCCAAAATTACTGCGGTTGCGAGTTTAGTAAAATTACTGAATAAGTTTATTTATTTCTGCGTTCTTACCGCAAAACTCAAACTTTCTATATCTTCGTTGCTTCCGCCGACTACCAATATATCGTCTTCGTTGAGTACGGTGTCGCCCGACGGGGTAGTTATGACTTCGTCGTTAGCGCGTATTATTATAAGAACGTTGACTGCGTATTGATTTCTAAGAGCAAGTTCTCCAAGATTTTTATTTACCCATTTATCTGCGATGTTTATCTCGGCGATCGAGTATCCGGATACGATTTCCATGTGGTTTTGTATATTCGGATTTACGAGCATCGTAGCGACTTTTACTGCCATTGCGGCTTCGGGATAGATTACGTTCGTTACGCCTATCTTTGACAATACTTTACCGTGTTTTTCGTTGTGCGCTTTGGCTATTATATTGCTTACGCCCCTCTCTTTACAGGTAAGCGCGGTGATTATCGAAGCTTGCATATTGTTGCCGATAGCGATTATGACCGTATCAAAACTTTCTATCGCCAAAGATTTGAGGGTGCTGTCTTCCGATACGTCCGCGACGACAGAGTGCGTACAGAAGTTGGATACTTCGTTGATTTTTTCCTCGTCTATATCTACCGCCAAAACTTCGTAGCCGTAATTGTACAGAGCTTTGGTTATTTCCATACCGAATCTGCCCAAGCCCAAGACTGCGAATTGCTGTTTTTTGTAGTGTTTGAATTTTTTCATTTTATTTCTCCTTGTATCGGTCCCTATACGTTTATACTTGCCTCGGGATATTTTATCTTCAAGTTCTGTTTTCTTGATTTTGCAAATGACATAAAGAACGTAAACGCGCCTATACGACCTAAGTACATATCTATAATTATCACCAACTTACTTACAATCGACAGGGAAGACGTTACGCCCATAGATAGTCCGCAAGTCGCGTATGCGCTTATCTGTTCAAACATCAACGGGGTGAACGCTGTGTCGGATCTGTTGTTTTCTGCAATGAGAATTATAAGCGCGCTTAGCGTTAGTACGCTCATAGCGAGAAGCAACGTGCTTATGGCTTTTGCCAAAGTATTTGCGCCGATCGCTCTTTTGTCTACGACGTATTCTTTCTTTTGTTGAAGAGTTGCGATAACGTGCGCGAAAAGAATATACAAAGTGGTAACTTTTATACCGCCTCCCGTCGAGCCGGGCGCTACGCCGATAAACATCAAAAGCATCGTCACGGAAGTTGATAAGTCGGTCATTTCCGCCATATTAAAACTCGCAAATCCCGCGGTACGGCAAGATACGGAGTGGAAATAGCAGTTGACCCATTGACCGAAAAGGGGCATATTACCTATCGTATTAGGATTTTTACGTTCGGCTATCCAGAAGATGAACGCGCCTCCGAATACGAGTATAAGCGTCATTACGATTACTATTTTCGTATGCAGCGACCATTTAGAAAAGCGTTTATGTTCGGATAAATCTACCAAAACTATGAAGCCCAAGCCTCCTATGCTTGTCAAAAGCGCAAGAGTGACGAGTATAAGATAGTTGTTGTTCAAGGCTATAAGAGAAGTTCCCGTAAGGCTTACGACGTCAAATCCCGCGTTACAGAAAGCCGATATACTGTGGAAAATCCCGTACCACAGCGACAATCCGAAAGAATATCCTGATATGCAGAAGCCTATGGTAAGGAAGATCACGCCCAATAGTTCCGTACCGAGCGCGAGCAGTACGATCTTTATGGCTATAATTTTAAGTCTGCCCATGTCTGTCTGCGACATATCTTCTCTCATGCTGAGTCTTCTTCTAAGCGTGAGTTTTTTGCCAAGCATCGAATAGAAAAACGACGTTATGGTCATGAAGCCCAAGCCACCTATCTGAATGAGGAGAAGAATAACGATTTGTCCGAATACCGAAAAAGTCGCCGCCGTCGGCGCAACTATGAGACCGACCACGCAAGTTGCTGAAGTCGCGGTGAAAAATGCGTCCATGAAACTTATGCTTTCGCCCGATTTAGTAGAGAAGGGCAACATCAACAAAAGCGTACCGATAAGTATGAGAATAAAGAAACTCAACAACAAGAGTCTTGCGGTTGTAAGGTGTTTGAATATTTTATTTTTCTGAGAGCGCGTCAATATTGACTCGCCCAAACGTATCTGTTCTCTCATACTATCAAGTTGTCAAGACTTAATTATTATATATCAATTTGCAACTTTTTGCAATACTTTTGAAGTTATTGCCAAAGAGCGCGGAATTTTTGATCGGAAAAACGCTTATATAACAAATATTTACAGCTAAAATATATTAAAATATGTTGCAATTTGAAAGTAATGTTTATATTATATAAGTATTATATGTACAAAATACAACAAAAGTGTTATAATAAATACGGTGGAATATGTCAAAGAAGTCAAGAGTTGAAATCGTAGTAGAAAAAGACGAAAAAGCAATTAAGAAAAGCCGCAAACGTAAAATAGCGGGCAAAATACTCGCTACCGTATTCGTGTTGATCTTTGTCGGCATGGTCGTAGGATCGACAGTCGGAGCTTATAAAGTTGCGGAAGGCATTTGGGATGAAAATATAGGTATCGAGGCAGGAGTGCCGTTCAAAGACGTATTTTCCATTTTTAAAGGCGTAAGAAAAAATAACGAAAAAGATATAGTCACCAACGCTTACGGCGAAGACGATCTCAGCGCTTTCTATGTCAATATCAAAAACAAAATGTATTTGGCGGAAAGCTATGAACTGGACGTAATGAAAATTCTCGCCAAAGTTGTGGGCGGAGAAAGCCAAACTCCGTCGGACGGTTCTGCCCAAACGCTTGGCGACGTGAAAGTAAGTACGCGAGGAACTTACGGCTATGATTACGTCTACGTTTATACTTTTGCCGACGGAAGAGAGATAGAGAGCAACGAACCGCTTGGACACGAGGAACTGGGTATTGACGAAGGACAGGACGATATTCAAGAGCCTCCGCAGGGGAGCGAAAGCACGGGCAATTCCGCGCTTGACGATCTTCTCAAAGAAATAGAGTTCGATTTTTCTTCGCTTGCCGATTACGACGGCAGTAAAAACATTCTCGAAATTTCAGACAAGCAACTTGCCGCGTTTGTCAACGAGGTTTTGAGCGGGATTGGAGAGTTTATACCCGCAATGCAAGAGTTGGAAGATATGATAGGCTGTCCGCTCAACGAAGTGTTGGAGGTAAAACAGATCATCATATCAGGCGATATTGCGCAGCCTGAGAGCGTTGGGCTGAAAATTACGCTGAACGTAAAACTCAAAACTTTGGTATCAGGCATAGCGGACGCAAATAATTTGCCGTCGATCGTCAAGAGTTTGATGCCCGACAATATTTACGCTTCCGTCACTCTCTATCCGTGCGACAGGACGCGCGGTATACAAGCCTCTATCAATCAAATGAGCGAAGTCAACGTAGATAAAATCGTTCGCATAGCGGACGTAATTTTCAAAAAGACAGGAGCGCCAACGGCCTTGTCGCAAGTTCTTATCGACGTCAATTCAAAGGTGGTAGACGTTATAGAAAACGCTCAGCAAACGATTCCATTGTCTTTTGTCACGACGGGAAGCGTTGACCTTTATCCTATCGAAACTCTTATGAAAACTTTGAAAGTCGATGTAAGCGAGCAAGCTTTCTTGACAATGATAAGAGATATCAAGCTTCCTACCGCGCAATCGCTGGGTTTTGACGTCTATACAAAAGAGATAAAAGAGAACGATACGAGAACGTTTATCAGCGAAGTCACAGCAAAATACGGTATAGACAATTCGGACAATAAAATCGGCGAGCAGAACACGATAGCCGACGTAATGAACTTTGCGCAAGGCGAAGATATCATAAATAAGGTCAATCTCAAATCAATAGATTATTCGGGCGAATATATAGAGAAAAATCTCAAAGTCGGAGCGAGTTATCAAGCGCTTTCGCATATGCTTTCTTCATATATGAACGAGCAGCAAATGCTGGGTACTATCAAAGCGGAGATCGTCAATATGTCTTCGCAGAAGAGCGGTGAGTTGGAGCTCGACATAGAAGTAGACGTAGCGGGAATGTTGGGCATTAACGGAGAAAACGCGATGTCGCAACTGATCAAGCAATTAATACCGACAAGTATCTTTGCAACGGCGACGATAAGCCTTGACGGCTCTGCGTCTACGACTGTGGCGATCAATAAAGTTGGAGTGGAAAATTCTCAAAATCATTTGCAGACTTTGACGTCGCTTGCTACCACTTTCGGTATGGACGTGAGCGCGCTTAGTTACGATTCCATTTGCAATCAGTTGGACAGCGGTATAAAACAAGGTCTTGCAAAAGTCAAGGAACAAATAGGTTACGAGATAGAATTTTACAGCGACAAAGCCTATTTGCCTAGCTTGTACGAAGTGATAAGCGGTACGCCGATCATAAACGGAGATCTTCAAGAGGGAGAGCATTATTTTACTCCCCAAGAGATAAGAAATATACTCAAATATCTTTATACTTTCTTTTACGACGAGGAAAGCGACAATTTTACTCCGACGGACAATTTGGACGGATTTATCGCGCAGTTGTACGATAAGTATTTTATCAGCGATTCGTACAGAGCAACCTTGACGGAAGCTTCTCATAATAATACTTTACTCAACACTATGACGCTTATCGGCGGCGATAACTTTGAAATGTCAAAGATAAGACTCGACGATATTATAGACGAAGAAACCGGCAAGATAGTCGTAGGTTTGAAATCAAGACAAAATATTACCGATATGTCCGGCGTAGGCGACGATGAAATCGAGCGCGAGAGGATATTGGGAGAGATTATAGCCAAATTCAATCCCGTATTCACCATCGAAGAAACGGCTCATTTAATAAGCTCGCAAGTGAATTTCTCCCAAGTCTTGACGTTTATGACAGATACTCAGATCGTATATGCCAACAATTATTCGGCAAAAGGCGACGATTATTTGGAATTGATGTTCAAAGGCAAAGGCTCTATCAGCAACGCCAACGCGACTTCGCTTTTGCCCGATGCCATTTATATAGGTGTCAAAATAGACTTGGGAAGTATCGTAGACGGCAAACGCAGCGATATGAAAGTCTTTGAAATGGACGTCAATAATTTGGCGTACGACAGAGAGAAAGGGGAAAGCGATAAGGACGGTATTCAAGACCTTCAACTTCTTCTTATGCTTATCGACAGAGTAAACGGCAAAGCATCGAGCGCGCCGACAGAACCGGAAAATCCTGAAGAACCGAACGAGCCGCAACCCGAGCCTACTCCCGCGCCGACGAATACAACGTCGTTGGAGAATATTATCGCTAATATCGAGGAGAAACTCAACGGCAAAAAAGACGAAGAGGGAATTATTGTCGAAGAAGGATTCAAAGACAAGATCCACAACAACGTATTCACAGTTACTTTTGTGGATAACGGCGGTTTTAGATTGGATCAGACGATATATCAAATTGCGCTCAACTCTATTTATGCAGAGGATGCGAGAGAAGAAGCCGACAGCGACAAGCCTAGCGAGATTGATTTCCGCAACGCTGTCTGCAAGATAAATAATATGCCCGATCAAACTTATATAAACGGGATTTCCGTCAGTTTGACAGAAAGCAATAAGAAAGACGCCGCTGTGGCAGTTGAGGAGATCAACGAAAAATACGCGTTGAAAGAAGGAAGCAAACTCAACGCTAACGATCTTACCGCAGTGCTTTCGGATATAGGTAACAAAGTAGAAAGATATTCCACTGCCATTGACGGAAATAAGCTTACTTCAGATTATGCCGCAGGCACGAATTACTCGGATGATTTGAAGAAAACTTTGGAAAATCTGCGTCCGCAGATAGAGGAGGGCGAGCTGCTTAACTTCCTTGAAAACAGCGTTACGATAACCGCGCAAGGTTATGAAGATACTCAAATGCTCGGCTTGTATATTGTTGGAGAAAACGAGATGTCGATCGTGTATAAGAGCAAAGTTAAGTCTTCAGGTAAATACGCTCAACTATTGCCGGTGGATATCGCAATGATAGTCACAACAAATATATCGTTGATAAAGACGGAAGACGTTTGCACGAGTATAGTTTTCAACGATCTCAACGAGGACGAAGCCAGCGCGATAGATACGGTAAGAAATAAGATCGATCCTATTGAAAACGGGGCTACGTCAGGAGCGACAAATATCGACGAGGCGAATAAGAGTTGTTCGGACAGCGTAAAGAATTCTATGAAACCTTTGACGGACAATATGAATTTGCAATTCGCGGTCGACGGCGGTACGGGTAAAATGATAATGGACGGTATTTATGAAATAGCGTCTGAGAAAGTCAACGCGCTCAAAGCCGACGGCGCATCGGACGTAACCGCGCAAGGACTCAAAGACACGCTTGAAGCGTTGTTTGAGGGATTGGAACTTCAAGGATATACAGGCGCGCAAAAGGATATCACAACTACCGTAAATCAAGCGCAAGAAGCTGATTTCAACGTGCTCGCTTCAACGGGCGGAATAAAAGGTGTTATAGGCGATGGAAATATATCCTATAAGATAGATATAAATACGCTCAAGAGCAGTTTGGGTATGAGCAATAGCGCGGGAGTCGATACTTTGGTTCTGTCGCAATCGGCGCTTATCGGCAAAGGCGATGCAAGTCTTGATGCGTTGAGGACGTCGATCGGATATGCTGACGCGAATTCGTCGCAGACTAGAATATCGGCTGATAAAGACTATTTGTTGATCACTTTGTCGGCGGATATGCAGTCGGCAATAGGCGAAAAACTGTCAATCCTTCCCGAAAGAATGTTTATCACGGTATTTATGGATCTGGACAATGCAGATAGCGACGCGCAGATAGTGTACAACCGATTGACTGATACGCAGATGAACACGCTTGCAAGTCTTATGAACGCCAACGCTTCTGGAGCGTCGGGCTTTACTGACGGAGGAAATATAGCAAAAGTCAAAAATCAACTAACCGATACCGTTATCATCAACAATCCGCTCGGCGGTCGCGATATCACGCTTGGTATGTTGTTTGCAGCGAAGACCAACGGCGGAAGCGACAGAGTCGATCAACTGCCGATAGCAAACGTAACAGGCAAGACAAGCGGCGTTGTCGTAGGTACGGGCGCGTTGTCTTTTGAAATAAGTTATATAGAATAAAAGGAGCAGACAAATGAAAAAGCATTATGATACGTTGACGATAGGTCACATCTCTTTGGACTATAATATCGATTATCTCGACCACCAAATTATTGAAGTCGGCGGAGCGGTAATCTATTCTTCGGCTTCGGCTTACGCAGGCGGTTACAAAGTCGGAGTAGTGACGAAAGTCGCGCCCGAGGATAAAGACAGATTGAATACTTTCGTCATAGATAAGGAAGATATTTTTTATATCCCAAGCAAGGAATCCACTTCTATACGGAATAAGTATCATACTGCGGATAAGGAACGCCGTACTTGCACGTGCATAGGTCAAGGCGATCCGTTTACTTTGGCGGATATTCCCGATGTGGATTGCGACGTATACCATTTTGCGGGTTTGATCTACGGAGATTTTGACGGACAGCTTATGAAAGATCTTTCGAAAAGAGGAAAGATAGCGGTTGACGTGCAAGCGTTGTTGCGTCACGCCAACAGGCAGACGGGCGAAATGTATTTTGAAGACTGGAAAGATAAGAAAGAAATTTTGCCATACATAGATTATCTCAAGACGGATACCGCCGAGGCGGAAATACTTACTGGACAGACTGACAGATTTGTAGCCGCTAAAATGTTGCGCGAGTGGGGAGCGAAAGAGGTCGTCATCACAAACTCCGCGGAGGTGCTCGCTTACGACGGCAAAGAAATGTATACTTGTCCTATAAAAGCGCGCAATCTTTCGGGTAGAAGCGGTCGCGGAGATACGACGTTTGCCGCGTATATTACGGAAAGACAAAAGGAGAATATGGCAAAATCGTTGCTTTGGGCTACCGCGACAGTATCAACAAAAATGGAAGCTCCGGGTCCTTATAAAGGAAACAGAAAAGATATTAACGATTATATCAAATTGATGTACGGCGAGGATTTTAAGCCAAAACGCGTAGAGTAAGAGATTTTTAAAAGGAGAGTTCAATGCATTACAACTATAAAACGAGCGGAGTTTGCTCGCAAAATATTCAGTTTGACGTTGAAGACGGCGTACTGAAAAACGTAAAATACGTCGGCGGTTGCAACGGCAACTTGCAAGGCATCGGTAGACTTGTCGAGGGAATGAAGGTCGAGGACGTGATATCAAAGCTTGAAGGAGTGAAGTGCGGATTCAGATCGACGTCGTGCCCCGATCAACTTGCGCGAGCGCTAAAAGAAGCTATTAATAATTAATTGTTAAAATACCGCGATTTACTCAAAAAATCAAAAATTTTATTGCAATTATAAATCTTGGTATTGACAAAATTCGACGT
>CAMWIL010000002.1 GCA_947174325.1 uncultured Clostridia bacterium | reverse complement strand
ATATATTATATCCTTAGAAAAATCAATTACTTTATAATAATTTTATTTTTTTATAATCAATTTATAGTTGAGAAACGCAATTATAAAAAGCAAATTATTACGTAAAATATCTAAGACGACATTAATTAAGGACATCAAATGCAAGGATATACTAATAGCGCAAAGCGACCAAAAGAAATTGTAAATACTAATAACGATCGACCCATATCGAATAAAAACAAAGATAAAAAGGGAAAATTGATTGATAGACTTTCGACGAAAGTCCGAATTACCTTGACTGTGATAGTATCTTTGTTTGTGGGAGTGGCAAACGGTTTGTTCGGAGGCGGAGGCGGTATGTTGGTCGTGCCGATATTTGCCGTTTTGTGCGGATTGGAAGAAAAGATAGCTCATTCGTCTGCGATTTTGACGATTCTTCCTTTGAGTTTGGTCAGCGGAATAATTTACGCTATCAACGGCAACTTCCAATCTCCGCAGGGACTTTACGTCGGAGCGGGCGTTATCGTAGGCGGCTTGATAGGAACGTTTTTGATGAAAAAATTCTCCAACAATCTTCTTAGAATTATTTTTTATACGTTGATGATAATTGCGGGAATTACTATGCTTGTGGGTAAGTTAAAATAGTCGGTTTGATACCTGTTTGAAATAAGATACGATAATCAAAGGGAATTAGAGGGGGCAAATGGAGATATTTTTACTGATTTTAGGCGGAATAGTAGGCGGAATAATCGGCGGTATGGGTATGGGCGGCGGAACGTTGTTGATACCGATACTGACTATCTTTCTCGATATACCGCAAAAAAGCGCGCAGGCTATTAATCTTATAGCGTTTATTCCCATGGCAGTAATAGTTACTATCATAAATATCAAACGTAAAGATATAGATTACAAGAGCGTATTGACAGTTGCCGCGCCTGCGCTTGTGACGAGTATAGTTTCGTCGTTATTCGTCGGGAAAATAGACGCGAAGATACTGTCGATAGGATTTGCGACGTTTCTTATCTTACTGGGTATTATAATGATGATTGCTACGTTGCGCAAATGTATATATGCATATATGAACAAATGTAAAGAGGAATATATATTCAACGACTAAATCTTGCATATTTCGAGTTTTGCAATCATAGAGTATGAGTGTAGAACAAGAGGTGAAATATGCGAGACTATTACAGCCAATCGATTTTGGAAATGGCAGACTACATATTAAAGACTCGGTGTACGGTAAGACAGTGCGCCGTCGTTTTCGGAATAAGTAAAAGCACGGTGCATAGTTATATGCATACAAAGCTGAAATATATAGATATAGATCTTTATGACGAAGTTCAGCAAGTTTTGAGTTATAATTTATCCGTCCGTCACTTGCGCGGAGGGGAAAGCACGAGAAGAAAGTATATAGCGGAAAAAACGCCCGATCGTGGCGATCGGGCGGCGTATACGAGCTTATAAAAATTATTTTGTGACCTTATCCCACAAATTATTGCGTTCGGGATGAAATAGAGCGGTCAGCATATTTTGTTTGCAACCGTATTTTTCTTCCAACTTAGTTATGAGCTGTTTGGCGTCTTCGCGTTTTGTATGTTTATCCTGAGGGCAAGGATTGTGGATTATGGGTAATTCGTATCTTCTCGCAAGTCCCGAAAGGTATTTTTCTTCTATATAGATAAGCGGGCGTATAAGAGTGATATTGCTTCTGTCCATATGGCTGGTTGGCATAAATGTTGAAATTCTTCCTTCGTAGACCAGAGAAAGGATAAAAGTCTCCAATACGTCGTCGGCATGATGTCCAAGAGCAAGTTTGTTGCACCCGTGTTCCTTAGCCACGCTGTTTAGCGCGCCTCTGCGCATTTTGGAACAGAGAGAGCAAGGGCTTTTTTCCTCTCTTTCAAGAATAATATCGTATATTTGCGTACGTTCAATCATCAACTCAACGCCAATGCTTTCGCAGTAATCTTTCGTAGCTTGAACTTGCGATTGGTCGGTGTCCTTAAATCCGAGATCTATATTTATTGCCACAAGTTCAAATTTTTCGGGAGCAAATTTCTTGTAGGCGGATAATAGCGCTAAAAGGGCAATGCTGTCTTTTCCGCCGGACAGACCGACGGCAATTTTGTCGCCGTCTTTTATCATATTGTAATCGCTCAACGCTTTTCTTGTCAGTGAGAGTAATTTTTGCATATTTTTAGTTTAACGGTTTTATTGACTAAATGCAAGAGAATATAGTATATTTAATCTGTAATTGAAATAAATTATTTCGTATAACTTTTATTTCGCCATAGAGAAAAAGGAGCTTAATTTGACAGAAAGGATTATAGATTTTGTCCGCGAACTTATAGGTAACGACTATCTTACTACAATTTTGATTTCAATCATACCCATCGTCGAATTGAGGGGCGCGATCCCCGCCGCGATCACTATGGGGCTGTCGGCAGGCGTGTCGTTTGCATTGGCATGGATAGGTTCTGCGCTTGTTTCTCCTATACTTTTGTTGATATTAAGACCTATTTTGAATTGGATGAAAAAGTACAAAGCTTTCGCTTCGCTTGCCAACGCGGTGGAAAGCGGTTTTAAAAGTAAAGCGATGAAAGTGGTCGGAGAAAATAACGGACAGCTCACCGCCGAGCAGGCAAAGAAGTTGGAGCGGAAAAAGATGCTGGGCGTTTATCTTTTCGTGGCTTTTCCTATACCGTTGACGGGAGTTTGGACGGGTAGCGCGGTAGCGACTTTTCTTGATATTCCTTTTTGGAAGTCGATGGCTATGGTATGGCTCGGCAATCTAACGGCGGGCGCGATAGTGACTGTGCTTGCGGTATTTTTGAAAAATCATATGAATACCGTACTCGATATTTTCTTTGTCATCGTTATTTTGGTATTGCTTCTTTATATCGTCAGAGTTGTAGTCAAAATGGTAAAAAACAAAAAGAATAAGAATATGGAAGCGTCGGAAGAAAGGGCGAAAGAAGAATTGAATATTCAAGACAGTATCGACACGGAAGAAGAAAAAAGTATGACGAGTTCGGTAGTAGAAGAACGTAACGCGATAGACGAAAGCGTCACGGCTAAGGTGTCGGAAAGTCAAAAGGAAGAGAAGAAATGAAGTTTTATGAAGTTACGGTAGATACGACTAGCGAGGCGAGCGAGCTTGTTGCGGAGATTTTGACGGAAGCGGGAAGCAACGGTATAGGAATATACGACAACAACGATTTGGCGGATCTTGCCGACAGCGGAGTCGTATGGGATTATATGGAAGAACATTTGATCAAGAATGACGGAAAAGCTCAGGTCAAAGGCTATTTTGAAGTGGAAAATTTCCAAGATACTCGCGCCGATATAGAAGAGAGATTGGAGTTTTTGAAGAAAAATTGTCCTTTTGATTACGGCACTTTGGATATTTCTCTTTCTACCGTAGACGACTGCGACTGGGTGGAGAGTTGGAAACAATACTATAAGCCGATAAAAGCAGGCAGAGTTACGATAGTTCCCGAATGGATAGAATACGAGGCGGAAGATGGCGAATATATAGTCAAGATCGATCCGGGTATGGCTTTCGGCACTGGAGAGCACGAAAGCACAAAGATGTGTCTTGAATTATTGCAGGCTCTCGGTATGGAAGGCAAGAGCGTAATAGACGTAGGCACGGGAAGCGGGATACTTGCATTGGCTTCGGCAAAACTCGGCGCAAGCAAAGTAGAGGCTTACGATATCGACGACAATGCTGTAAAATCTGCAAGAGAGAATTGCGTTCTCAACGACTTACAGGACAAGATAACTGTTGCAAATGCAAATTTGCTAGACAAGACGGCGAATAAGTTTGACGTCGTGCTTGCCAATATTACCGCAGACGTATTGATAATGCTCGCCCAAAGTCTTGGCAATTATATGAAAAAAGACGGAATAGTCATAATTTCGGGTATCATATTGAAGAGAGAATGCGACGTTAAAGAGGCTTTTGAAAAGTTCGGATTTTCCGTCAAAGAGCGTATAAATATGGGCGAGTGGATAGCGTTTAAATTAGGCTTGTAAAAGGATAAAGCGGTATGGAGATAAAGCGTTTTTTTGCAAATAGCCAAGATAATGACGGCTCGAATATAAAGATATACGGCGAAGAGTTTACGCATATGACAAAGGTGCTTAGACATAAAGTCGGCTACAAAATTACCGTAAATCTTGACGACGGCAAGGATTACAACTGTACTTTGACTGAAATAAATTCCGACTTCGCTATTGCGCGAATTGACAGTATAACGGAAAACGAATGCAGGGCAAAGGCAAGCGTTACGCTTTTTCAAGCCTTGCCAAAGGGCGATAAACTAGACTTAATAGCGCAAAAGTGCGTCGAACTCGGAGTTGAAAATATAATTCCGTTTACGTCCAGATATACCAATGAAAGCAAGTTTAATCATACTCGCTGTCAAAGAATTGCGTTGGAAGCCTGCAAGCAATGCGGACGTTCGAGAAAGGCGGAGATAGGAGAGTTGACGGACTTTGACGGATTGTTGAATACGCTCAAAGACTACGACGTGATAATAATGCCGTACGAGAACTCGAAAGTCGGTAAGATAGGACAAGTTGCAGGTTTGGAAAGCGGCAAGAAGATAGCTTTGATAATAGGAAGCGAGGGCGGTTTCTGCGATGAAGAAGTTGAGAAAGTGAGAAAGCTCGGCGGGGAAATAATATCGCTTGGCAAACGAATATTGAGATGCGAAACCGCAAGCATAGTCGCTGTGAGTCTCGTTATGTACGAACTTGGTGAGTTGCAGGGCTAAAACTACTAAAAATATATGGATAAAACGGATAAGTAAATAATAGAAAATGAAAGCGGTAATATACAATTTGGGATGTAAAGTAAATAAATACGAGTGCGATAGCTTGCTCAAAAGCCTTAAAGAAAGGGGACATGAAGTAAGCGAAGACTTGGTCTATGCCGATTTGTATATACTCAATACTTGCGCCGTTACCAACGAGGCGGAACGCAAGTCAAGACAGTGCGTTGGCAGATGTCTAAAACTTAATCCTAACGCAAAGGTCGTCATATGCGGTTGCGCGTCGCAGAACGATCCTATACAGTTTTCCAATAAAGAAAACGTGACCTATATAATAGGTAATGCGGATAAGGATAAGCTAGTCGATAATTTGGAAAGACAAGGGATATTGATAAATCCGATACCGACCGAATACGAAGACGGTTTTTCGCCTGAAGTAGTGCGCACAAGAGCGTACGTAAAAATACAAGACGGCTGCGATAATTATTGCAGTTATTGCCTAATTCCTTACGTTAGAGGCAGAAGTAGGTCAAGAAAGATAGAGAGCGTAGTAAGGGAATGCGAGAGACTTTCCGACGTATGTAAAGAGATAACTATCACCGGTATAGACATATCTTCATACGGCAAAAATATAGGCAGTTCGCTAGCCGAATTGATAGAAAATTTGACGGATATAGATTGCAGGTTGCGTTTGGGGTCGTTGGAGGTCAACGTGATCGACGAGCGTCTTTTGAGCGCGCTCAAAGCTCTCAAAAAGTTCTGCCCTCAATTTCACTTGTCTTTGCAAAGCGGAGAGGATAGCGTTTTGAAAAAGATGAACAGACATTATACCACTTCGCAGTATTTTGAAAAGGTTCAACTGATCAGGCGGTTTTTCCCTGACGCCGCTATTACTACCGATTTGATTTGCGGCTTTCCTACGGAAGACGAAGAGAGCTTTGAAAATACTCTAAAATTTATGGACGAAGTGGGATTTGCTCAGGTACACGTCTTTTCCTATTCCAAAAGGGGCGGTACGGTTGCTGCGAGATATAAACAGTTGCCTGCGGAGGTAGTAAAATCAAGACAGGCAAGAGCGTCGGAAGTCGCCTGCAAGTGTAAGGAAAGGTACTTGCGAAGATTTGTCGGTTCTACGCTTGAAATGCTTAGCGAAGATCTAGAAAACGGTTATATGTGCGGATATTCCAGACAGTATATCAAATGCTATATCAACGGCGGAGAAAGCGACAGATTATATAACGTAGTCGTGGAAAATATAAAAGACGGAATCGCTTACTGTAAGATAGTTGAAGAATTAAATTAGCTGAAAGCAAAAGGAGAAAAAATATGGATTGTATTTTTTGTAAGATAATCAAAGGAGAAATTCCTTCGTATAAGATTTATGAGGACGAAAAGACGTACGCATTTTTGGATATAGCGTGCGACAGTTACGGTCATACTTTGGTGATCCCAAAAAAGCATTGTGAAAACGCGCTTGATTGCGACGACGAAGATCTTAAATCGACAATAGTCGCTGTCAAGAAAATAGCTCGCCACTATGTTGAAGATTGCGGATTTGACGGGGTGAATATTCTCAACGCAAGCGGAGAGAGCGCTCAGCAGACGGTTTTCCATTTGCATTTCCATATCGTACCGAGAAAGAAAGACGACGGTTTAGATATGTGGGCTTTGAAAGACAAGTATGATTTTGATTTGAAAGATATTTGCGACAAGTTGAAATTGAATTAAAAAAACTCTAAATTTTTAATTGACAACTAAGATTTGTTGTGCGATAATGTTGAAGTATTAATTCGCAAGAGCGAAAGGAGGCGAGTGGATTGTCAACGGTTAAAGTAGGAGAGAACGAGTCTTTGGACAGCGCTATCAGAAGATTTAAGCGTAAATGCGCAAGAGACGGCATCATCGGCGACTTGCGTAAAAGAGAGGCTTACGAGAAGCCTAGCGTAAAGCGTAAGAAAAAGGCTGAAGCGGCGCGTAAGCGTATGTACAAAAACTAATTTGAGAAAAATCGAGGCGAGTTGATCGCCTCATTTTTTTACTGCGGCGGTCGCGATTATTTGCTTGAAATTTTTACGCTTATATTATATACTTATTCTGTATATATACTTATTAAAGACGTTTTAGGAAGAATTTATGGATTATCAATCACTTTTGAATTCGGCGCAGCTGTTGCCGGTAAAAGATACGCAAGGCGCGGTTTTGGTGCTCGCGGGCGCGGGTAGCGGTAAGACCAGAGTTTTAACTTACCGTATCGCTTATTTGATAGAACACGAGGGCGTAGATCCTCGCAATATACTTGCCATCACTTTTACCAATAAGGCGGCGGGCGAAATGCGAGAGCGTATTTTGGACGTTACGGGTCGAAGCGGAATGCTTATTTCTACGTTCCACTCATTATGCGCGAAAATCCTTAGAAGCGAAATTTCGAGACTGGGAGAGTATACGTCTAATTTTTCCATATACGATGACGAAGACAGTAAAAAGGTTGTCGCAAGAATACTAAAAGCAAAAAATATCGACGACAGTAAGGATATAAAGAAACATATTCGTTGGCATATATCCAATGCAAAAAACAACGCTATGAACGCAAAGGAGTATGCGCCCAGACTAAAAGGCGAGCCGAACGGAGAACTTATCGCGCAGGTTTACGAGCAATATGAAAGAGAGCTTAAAGAGAACAACGCTCTCGATTTTGACGATCTTCTCTATAAGACGTTGGTGCTTTTTGCAAACGATAAGGAAGTGCTCGAAAGGTATCAGGAGAGGTTTAAGTACATACACGTCGATGAATTTCAAGACACGAACAAGATACAGTATACTTTGGTGAGATTGCTAGCCAATAAATACGGGAACGTATTTGTCGTGGGCGACGACGATCAAAGTATTTACGGCTGGCGTTGGGCGGACGCGTCGAATATTCGCAAGTTTACGCAGCATTTTCCCGACTGCCGCATTTATAAATTAGAACAGAACTACCGTAGTACAAAAAAAATACTGGATCTTGCCAATAAGATAATCGCCAACAATTCGCAGCGTATGGACAAGACTTTGTGGACGGACGGCGACGATGGGGTTAAGATCGTTTACAAGAGCTGTTACGACGAAAAGTACGAAGCGGATTACGTTTTGGAGCAGATATGCAATCTTATCAAATACAACGCTTATGACTATAAAGACTTTGCGATATTGGTAAGAGCGAGCGTGTTGACGCGTTCGTTTGAAGAAAAACTAGCTTTGTATAATTATCCGTACAGGATAATAGGCGGCAACAAATTTTTTGAGAGAAAGGAAGTCAAAGACTTTTTGGCATATCTCAAGTTTGTCGCTAATCCCAACGACAGCGAAAGCATTTTGAGAGTAATCAACGTGCCCAAAAGAGGTATCGGCGAGAGCGCTGTCCAAAGACTTATCGAGGCTTGCGCAGAAAAGAGGATACCGCTTATTCAAGGTATTATGGATATTGACAATATGCCGTTGACAAGTGTGATAAAAAACAAGATAAGAGTATTTTCCGAAGTCGTGTTCCAATTGCGTGAAAAATCCTCGATGCCGCTTATCGATTATATTGACTTTGTCAATAAATACGTTGACTTTGCCCGTCAGTACGATCCAAAGGACGAAGAGGATAAAAACCGACTTGACAATATTGACGACTATATCACGTCCGTCAAAGAGTACTGCAAGGATAATGAGTCTAGCAAACTTGACGAGTATTTGCAATCGGTATCGCTTGTTACTGACACCGATCAGCCTATCGACAACTGCATTACGCTTGCTACCGTGCACGGCGTAAAAGGTCTTGAATACAAATGCTGTTTTATAGTCGGATTGGAAGAAGGCATATTCCCAAGCGTGCGCGACGGAGACGACAATCTGCAAGAGGAACGCAGAATAATGTACGTTGCGGTGACGAGAGCGAGGGAAAGGCTTTACCTAACCAACGCGCAGTCAAGATATAGATACGGGCACAGAGAGTACGGTATATCGTCAAGATTTCTCAAAGAGGGCGGTTTGATCGTCGAGCCGGAGAGAAGTCGAGCGTCAATAAGCAGTATCATGAGCGATCTCAATAGTGAGTTTTCGCAATATCAGCCTATAAGCGAAAGATCGTCAACGGACAGGCGAGATAGAATGGCGGAGATGAAAAACTTAATGCGAAATTACGCCAAGTCGCCTGCTTTTGCAAAAAGCGCGCCCCCGACCGTGCCTCAGTCAAAAGACGTGTCGGTATTCAAAGTCGGTATGACGGTCGAACATTCGCGGTTCGGGCAGGGAAAGATACTTTCTATCACAGGCGAAAACGCAAAGATAGAATTTCCCGTGCTGGGCGTAAAAACTTTCAATATGCGATTAGCGCCTATCAAACCGGTTGAATAAGGGAGAATTATATGAAAAAAAATGAGAGAATGGCGAAACTTGTCGAATTGCTCAACGAATACGCCTACCAATACTATACTTTGGACAATCCTACGGTCGCGGATGCGGAGTACGACAGACTATACGACGAGCTTTCTGCATTGGAAAAGGAATTGGGCTACGCTCTTGACAATTCGCCGACAAAGCGCGTAGGCGACGTTACTCTCAAAGGTTTCAATACCGTTCGGCATCTCGGCAGACTGTATTCTCTTGACAAGTGTCAGAGCAAAGAAGCCTTGTCCGCATGGCTTGACAAGTTGATAAAGTTTTGCGGATATATGCCCAAATGCTCGCTTGAATATAAATTTGACGGACTCACGATAAATTTGCTTTACAGAGACGGAAAGCTCCAAAGAGCGTCCACGAGAGGCAACGGAATAGAGGGCGAGGAAGTGACCGAACAGGTCAAGACTATAAAATGCGTACCTTTGACGATAGATTATAAAGGCGAGTTGGAAGTTCAAGGAGAGGGAATAATGCGCCTATCTGCTTTGGCTAAGTACAATTCCCAAGAGGGGGTAACGCCTCTTAAAAACGCGCGAAACGCAGTCGCCGGAGCAATACGAAATCTTGATCCCAAAGTCACCGCTTCGCGCAAACTCGAAGTGATTTGTTACAACGTAAATTATATAGACGAAACAGACTTTGAAAAGGGTAGCGATATGATCGATTTTCTTGCCCGAAACAAATTTAAGATAAGCAATAAATTCGACCTATATGCGGAAAAACAAGCGCTTATCGACGGGCTTGATACTATAGATGGCAAGCGCGATTCCCTTGATTTTCTTATAGACGGAGCAGTCATAAAAGTAGACGATACTTCTATCCGCGAAGAGTTGGGATATACGGAAAAATTCCCCAAATGGGCGGTTGCTTATAAGTTTGCCGCGCAAGAAGCGACGACGACTCTCAAAGACGTTATATGGCAGGTTTCGCGTACCGGAAAGCTCAATCCGTTGGCGATCTTAGAACCTGTCGATTTGGCTGGCGTAACGGTATCTCGCGCGACTCTTTCCAATATCAGCGAGATAAGAAGAAAAGATATCAAAATAGGAAGCAGAGTATTTATTCGTAGGAGCAACGACGTTATTCCTGAGATTTTGGGTATTGCGGAGCATACTCCCGATTCAAAAGAAGTGGAAAAACCTTCGGTATGTCCTGCGTGCGGAGCGCCGGTTGTTGAAGAGGGCGTATTTATCAAATGCAGTAACGCAAAACGTTGCGCTCCGGCTATAGTGTCTGCAATGTCGCATTTTGCTTCGCGAGACGCGATGGATATAGACGGATTATCCGAAAAGACTTTCGAGACGCTTTACAATGAGGGTAAATTAAGGCATTTTGTAGATATTTACAATTTGCAAGCAAGCGATTTTGACGGTATAGAAGGATTTGGAGAAAAGAAAATTGCCAATTTGCTTGGAGCGATAGAAAAGAGTAAGAACGCTACTCTTGATAAATTGATATATGCATTGGGAATACCGAATATTGGCAAAAAAGCTGCAAAGCAGCTTGCCGATCGTTTTAAGACTTTGGAAGGCATTATGGGCGCGACTTACGACGATTTGATAGCTCTTGACGATTTCGGGGATATAATGGCAAGAGGACTCGTTGAATATTGGTCTAACGAAGGTCACGTTGCCGACGTTCAAGCTCTGTTGGAAAGAGGCGTAAAGATAGCGGAAAAGATAGTAATTCAAGGCGCGTTGACAGGTAAAAAAGTCGTTTTGACGGGATCTTTGCCTACTCTCAAACGTTCCCAGGCAAAACAGCTTATCGAGGATAACGGAGGAGAAGTATCCGATTCTATTTCCAAGACGGTAAACCTAGTGGTCGCAGGCGAGGACGCGGGAAGCAAACTTGCAAAAGCCCAAAAACTCGGAATAGAAATCATAGACGAAGCGGCGTTGTTTGAACTGATCGGCGGAAAAGCTTGATTTAATATAATATATAAATAATATTTAATTTACTTGTAAAAATTATTATTTTGTGCTATTATCTAATATACATAATTACACAGTACAAGAGGTAAGATTGGTATGACGATATACAGTATGACGGGTTACGGTAAAGGAATAGCTGAAAAGGACGGATTGAAGATCACGGTAGAACTTAAATCCGTAAATCACAGATTTCTTGATCTGAATATCAAACTTCCTAAGTTGTTGGCGTTTGCGGAAGACGGGTTGAGGAAGACGATGCAGTCCAATATCGCCAGAGGTCACGTCGACGTTTACGTCAATTTCGAAGACGTAAGAAAGGATAAATGCAAAATCGCAGTTGATTTTGATTTGGCTGAGCAGTACGTACTTATAGCAAAACAAATTCAGGAAAAGTTCGGAGTAGAAAACAATTTGCACGTCAACGAGATATTGCGTATATCTGACGTGGTAACGCAAGTAGCGGACGAAACCGACGAAGAAGCTTTGTCGGCGCTTATAAAAGAAGCCTGCTTGCAGGCTATAGAAAATATCAACGCTATGCGCGCTGTCGAGGGCGAAGCGCTTATCAAAGATTTGATGAGCAAGTTGGATGGAATAAAGAACGTTTTGCCTAAGATACAAGAGCTTGCGCCTATTGCTATCAACGAGTATAGAACAAAGCTTCGAGAGCGAGTTGAGGAGTATCTCAAAGAAACTCCTATCGACGAGGTTAAACTTATCAACGAGATCGCTTTTTACGGCGACAAGATATGCACGGACGAAGAGATCACGAGATTATATACCCATATTTCTCATTTTGAGTCCATTGTCAAAGAGGGCGGACCAATAGGCAAGAAATTGGACTTTATCGTTCAGGAAATGAACAGAGAGAGCAATACGATCGGAAGCAAATGCAATTATGCGGCGATCACAGAGTACGTAGTGTATCTCAAAAGCGAAATAGAAAAGATTCGCGAGCAGATACAGAATTTGGCGTAGAGATAAAATTATTTTCCGCGATCACTGCGGAAATGTCGGAGATAAAATGGAAAATAAAAAAGGTTTGTTGATAGTCGTATCGGGACCGTCTGGCGCAGGTAAAGGCACGATCTTGGCTCATACGGTAGAAAAGTATCCCAATCTGAAATATTCCGTGTCGGTCACGACTAGAGCGCCGCGCGCAGGAGAAGTCGAGGGCGTAAACTATTATTTCAAGACGGTAGAACAGTTCAACGAGATGCTCAAAAAGGACGCATTTTTGGAGCATCAGAAAGTATACGACAACTATTACGGTACGCCCGTTGATAAAGTCAAAGAACAATTAAGCGCGGGATACGACGTGGTTTTGGAGATAGACGTCAAAGGCGCGTTGGACGTGAAGAACAGGTATCCCGACGCTGTAATGATATTCATATCGCCGGCTAAGAGATCTACGATAGAAGAGAGGTTGAGAGGTCGATCGACGGAGAGCGAAGAGCAATTAAAATTGCGTACCGACAGCGCGATCGAAGAGATCAAACAAGCCGTATTTTACGACTATATCGTAGTCAACGAGGACGCCCGTCAAGGAGCTATGGATATCATATCCATTATCGAAGCGGAAAAATGCAAAGTAAAAAACAATAAAAAATTTATAGATGATTTAATCTACGGAGGTAAATAATTATGATGATCGATCCACCTATCGACAAGTTGATAAAGAAAGCGGAATGTCGTTACGCATTGGTTTGCGGCGTGGCTAAAAGAGCAAGACAGTTAGAGACGCAGTATCCCGAACTTCTCGATGAGAAGAAGACCAAGGCGATAAGTTATGCTGCTCAAGAAGTATACGACGACAAAGTTATTATCAAGAGAGACAATCAGTAATAACGGAGATCGGGCGGATGTTGGAAAGGTTTAACGTACTTTTGGGCGTAAGCGGGGGAATAGCCTGCTATAAATCGTGCGAAGTAGTATCGAGATTAAAAAAGCTCGGCGCGGGCGTGGACGTGATAATGACCGAACACGCTACCGAGTTTATCTCGCCGTTGACTTTCGAAACGCTGTCGGCAAGACCTGTCGTCAGCGATATGTTTGCTCGCAAAAAGCAATGGGAAGTGGAACATATATCGCTTGCTAAAAAAGCGGACTTGTGCATAATCGCGCCGGCGACAGCCAACGTGATAGCAAAGTTTGCCGACGGTATAGCGGACGATATGCTCACCACAACGTATCTTGCGCTCAAATGTCCGATAATTGTCGCGCCTGCAATGAATACGAATATGTACGAGAACGTCGCGTTTAAAGAGAATTTGAACAAACTTAAATCGCGCGGTGTGATCGTGATAGACAGCGTAGAGGGCAGACTTGCGTGCGGCGATAGCGGAAAAGGCAAGATGGCAGAGCCCGTAGACATTGTTGCAAAAGCGTTGGATGTACTTTGTCCTAAAAGCGATTACGCAGGCAAAAAGGTGCTGGTCACCGCCGGAGCTACAAGAGAGAATATCGACGGAGTAAGGTTTATCACCAACCGCTCGTCGGGTAAAATGGGGATAGAAATCGCCAAAGCCGTAGTCAAGAGAGGAGGTAGCGTCGTTCTTGTCAAAGGGCTTACGCAAATAGACGCTCCGTCCTATATAGACAAAGTAGTAGACGTAGAAACGACTTGCCAAATGTACGATGCGGTGATGGAAAATTATTGCGACTGCGACGTCATAATAAAAGCGGCAGCGCCAAGCGATTACCGCCCTAAAGATAAAATACAAAACAAACTCAAAGGCGAAACGTTGTCGTTGGAACTTGTCAAAAATCCCGATATAGCAAAAGCCGTCGGGCAGGTCAAAGGCGATAGAAAGCTTGTGGTATTCTGCGCGGAAACTCAAAACCTTATCGAGAGCGCAAAGGATAAGTTGAAGAGCAAAAACGCCGACGTCGTC
The DNA here is from genome assembly GCA_947174325.1 of uncultured Clostridia bacterium. GTDB lineage: Bacteria > Bacillota > Clostridia > Christensenellales > UBA3700 > RACS-045. The sequence continues at coordinate 61,388 of CAMWIL010000002.1, read as the reverse complement.
GTAGCCAACGACGTTACGCTGGAAGGCGCGGGATTTGATACCGATACGAATATAGTCACTATCATTACTCGCGACGGCAAATCGAAATCTTTGCCTAAAATGACAAAGGCGGAAGTGGCTGACGTCATACTTGACGAGGCGTTGAGATGATAGCAAAGGTTATCGTAGACATAAGCAACAGCGAGACGGACAAGATATTCGACTATGAAATTCCCTCAAATCTCAACGTGCAAAAAGGCAGCAGAGTTATCGTGCCTTTCGGTACGCAGAGGATCGAGGGTTTTTGTATAGATATCGCGCCGACTTCAGACGTTCCGACTTTGAAGAGCGTAGAGGGCGTGCTTGACGAATTCGTATGCATAAGCGAGGAGATGTTGGAGCTTATGCGGTATATGAAAGACAGGTTTTACGTTCGTTACGTCGACAGTCTAAGATTGTTTATTCCGTCCAAACTTCGCGGCGGAAGAGTAAAGGAATTGACTAGACTTTACGTTACTCTCAATCCAGCCTTTACTGTCGAGGAAATTTTGGACGCCGTGCCTGCAAGGGCAAAAAGTCAAATCGCTTTGATAGAAAGATTAAAAGAAGGCGGCGAGTATTTGAGCGTTATTTCAAACGAGTATTCGGTTGCCGCAATAAATGCGTTGGTGTCAAAAGGTCTTGTAGTAAAGACGTCCGAGCAAGTAGGTCGAAAACCTATGGTGTCCGTCAAAGGCGCGGAAGCAAAGGTAAAACTTCGTCCTCAACAACAGAGCGCGCTAGAAAGTATTTTTTCCGCGGAGCAGACGGCAGTGCTTTTACACGGCGTTACGGGAAGCGGAAAAACTCTCGTTTATATGAACGCTATCAAGAGAGTTCTCGACGAGGGAAAAACGGCGATTATGCTAGTGCCCGAAATATCCTTGACTCCGCAAATGTTAAGGAATTTCAGAGGCTATTTTGGAGATAACGTGGCTATGCTGCACAGCGGGCTAAGCGACGGCGAGCGCTTTGACGAATGGAAAAGGCTTCTAAAAGGCGAAGCTAGGATAGTGGTAGGCGCGCGTTCGGCAATCTTTGCGCCTGTAAAAGATTTGGGGCTGATAATAGTTGACGAGGAGCATGACGCAAGTTACGTCAGCGAATCGAATCCGAGATACCGCACTGTCGACGTTGCGCTTTTCAGAGCAAATCATAACAAAGCAAAAGTCGTGTTGGGTAGCGCAACGCCGTCGATAGAAAGTTATCTTTTGGCAAAACGCGGCGATTATGCGTTGGCGGTAATGGATGAAAGAATATCCGACAAGGGTATGCCTAATATAGACGTTGTCAATATGTCGCACGAATTGCTGATGGGCAACACGAGTATGTTTTCAGCAAAACTCGAAGAGAGTATCAAAGACACCGTCAAAAAGGGCGAACAAGTGATGATATTTCTCAACCGTCGCGGACACTCTTCGTTTGTGATGTGCCGAAAGTGCGGTTACATAGCTAAATGTACAGATTGCGACGTGTCGTTGACGTATCATTCGTTTGACAATATGCTCAAATGTCATTACTGCGGTAAGAGATTTAAGATGCTCTCTTGCTGTCCGGATTGCGGAAGCGTCAATATCAAATACGGCAAATTAGGCACGCAGAGAGTAGTTGAAGAGATCGAGAGGCTTATTCCCAACGTCAAGGTCTTGCGTATGGACAATGAGACCACAACTACGAAATCAGCGTATTTGGATATTCTCGGAGCGTTTGCGGCAAAAGAAGCGCAAGTGCTTGTAGGTACGCAGATGATAGCCAAAGGACACGATTTTCCTGACGTTACTCTTGTTGGGATATTGGACGCAGATATGAGTTTGTATCATCAGGACTACCGTTCCAACGAGCGTACTTTCCAACTTGTCACTCAAGTTGCAGGTAGAGCAGGCAGAAGCAATAAGGGCGGCAAAGTCATTTTGCAGACTTACGCGCCTAATCACTACGTGTATCGATTTGCTTCTAAATACGATTACAGCGGTTTCTTTGAAAAGGAAAATAACGTGCGGTATACGACGAAGTTTCCGCCGTATACCACGATAATAAGAGTGCTTATGACCTCTGAGAACGAAGACAAGGTGATAGAGTGCGCCAAGACGATATACAGACAGCTTATGGATTTTGCAGGTCGCAACTCCAATGAATTTTTGTATATGCAGGCTATGCGTTCGCCGCTGGGACGAATTCAAAACAAATACCGCTATCAAATAATAGCGAGAATAAAAAGAGAAAAAGAAAGAGAAATAATCGCCGAATTCTATGACACGATCGAGCGAAACAAATTCAGACAAGTTTCTGTGTTTGCAGAACTCAATCCGCAGAATATGGCGTAGGGAGATTAAGAATGGCATTAAGAGATATTGTGACAGATCCAAATCCTACTTTGAGAAAAAAGTGTCGTCAAGTCGAAGTCTTTGACGAAAAACTCGGAAGACTTCTCGACGATATGCGAGAGACTATGCGACACGCCGACGGCGTTGGGCTTGCCGGTCCTCAAATCGGAATATTGAGAAGAATTGCAGTCGTAGAAGTAGACGATTTTTATATTGAGTTTGTCAATCCCGTCATTGTAAAGACGAAGGGAGAGCAGGACGGCGGAGAAGCGTGTTTGAGCGTGCCGGAGAAAAGCGCAAACGTAAAAAGACCGTATAAGGTCACCGTTGATTATCAGGATAGGACGGGCAAGGCAATGACGGTTACTGCGGAAGGATTTATTGCTAGAGCCTTTTGTCACGAGATCGACCACTTGGACGGAATTTTGTTTTACGACCGCGCGAAAGAAGGAAGAGAGTAATAATCTGTATAAAAAAGAGAAACGCGTTTTATAAAGTCAGGAGGTAATTGATGAGGATACTTTTTTTGGGAACGCCCGATTTTGCCGTTCACGCATTGAGCGCGATACTCGACAGCGGTTTTGACGTTGTCGGCGTAGTGACGCAACCTGACAGAAAACGCAACAGAGGCGAAGAGTCGTTTTGTCCTGTAAAAGCGTATGCAATCGAGCGGGGTATCAACGTCTATCAGTATGAAAGTATTCGCAAAGAAGGGGTAGACGACGTAAAACGTATTAATCCCGACATAATGGTTACTTGCGCTTTCGGACAGATCATAAGTCAAGAGATTTTGGATATTCCCAAATACGGAGTGATAAATATTCACGCATCGCTTTTGCCTAAATATAGGGGAAGCAGTCCGATACAATGGTGTCTTGTAAACGGCGAAACGCAGACGGGAATTACTATCATGCGCACAGCTCTTGCTGTGGATAGCGGTGATATTTTACTTCAAAAGACACTCGACGTGCTACCCGAAGAAAATGCCGGAGAGCTGTTTGATAGGCTTGCGGAATTGGGCGGAAAATCTATCGTAGAGGCTTTGAAATTGATTGCCGACGGAAAAGCCGTCTATACGCCTCAGGACGAGAAGTCGGCTACGCATTATCCAATGATAAACAAAGAAGACGGCAGGATTGATTGGTCGCAGTCTGCGATTAGTATCTTCAATAAGATGAGAGGATTTACGCCTTGGCCGTCGGCTTACACCTATTTAGACGGAAAGATGTTTAAGATTTCAAAGTGTAAGGTAGGCGAGAGTAAGGAAGTAATAGGTACAATGAAAGACTATGCCATTGGAGAGGTTTACGCAACTAAAAACAGCGCGTTCGCAAAGACAGGCGATGGAATAATAGAACTTTTGCAGGTTCAAATCGAGGGCAAAAAGTCTATGGATATCGTTTCGTTCTTAACGGGAGGCAAACTGAAAAGCGGAGTGATTTTAGGCTGATGAACGATTTGATTTTGGCTTTTGAAGTATTGCTTAGCGTGTACAAAGACGGCGCGTATAGCACGATAGAACTGAATAAAAGAGTAAACGGTGCAAGCAATCAGGCTATCGTAACGCGTATTGTATACGGCGTATTGCAAAAAGACGTTCAACTTGAATACTATCTAAGCAAGATCACTGCGAAAAGACCGTCGAAGACGATTGCCGTGTTAATAAAACTAGGCTTGTATTGTCTTTTATATATTGATTCCATACCCGATTACGCATTGGTCAACAGTATCGTGTCAATATGCGAAAAGTATGGGAAAAGACAGCTCAAAGGATTTGTCAACGCTACGCTCAAAAATTTTGACGTTAATAAGATAGAATTGCCTAGCGATAAAATCGAGCGTTTGAGCGTAACGGCAAGCGTTCCGTTGTGGTTGGTAAAAAAGTACGTCAAGCAGTATGGATTTGAAAGGAGCGAAAGTTTTCTAAGCGCGCCGACTTTTACAAAGGAGCATTTGCGTAACAATTCAAAAAGACTTTCGCTATCGCAACTTGAAAATAAACTTGCCGAACGTCACGTCGAATACGTTCAAAGTCAAGCGGACGGACTTTTTGTTGATAACTGCGCTTTCGTCAAAGGACTTTGCGAGAAAGGTATGGCGATGTTCCAGTCTTTGACTTCTATGCTGGCAGTCAAGGCTATGGAATTAAAAGATGGAGAAAACGTACTCGACCTGTGCAGCGCGCCGGGCGGAAAAACCGTATATATGAGCGAGTCGGCAAACGTGAAAATAGTCGCGTGCGATATACATGAGCATAGGTTGGAACTTATCCGCGCTTATGCCAACAGAATGGGCGCAAATAATATTGATATAATATTGAATGACGCTTGCGTATTTAATGACGCTTTTGAAGGAAAATTTGACAAGACGCTTTGCGACGTACCTTGTAGCGGTTTTGGAGTTGCGAGCAAGAAGCCGGATATTTATCTAAACGCTTCGGCTGATAAAATCGATCAACTTGCGGAAATTCAATACAAGATATTGACCAACGCAAGCAAATATACAAAACGCAGGATCGTCTATTCGACTTGTACTACGCTTCGCGAAGAGAATTATAATATCGTAGGAAAATTTGTAAAGAATAATCCTGATTGGGAAGTCTTGTCGAGTAATCAGTATTTGCCCGACGGCAACGGACAAGACGGTTTCTTTGTAGCGGTTTTGGAGAAAAGAAATGGAAAGTAAGTTGCTTGCAGATCGTTCTATTGAAGAATTGGAACTTTTGGTCGAAAAAATCCATCAGCCTAAATTCCGCGCTAAGCAGCTTTACGAATGGCTCAATAAGGGCGCGTCATTTGACGGAATGAAGAATATTCCCAAATCTATGTTGGACGCGCTTTCCGAAGACGGTTATTATCCTCAAGGGATAGAGATTGTAAAAGAACTGAGATCTTCGCTTGACGGAACGATAAAATATCTTTACCGGTTACGCGACGGCAATATTATCGAAGGCGTATTGATGAAGTACAAGTACGGCAATACCTTGTGCGTGTCAACGCAAGTGGGATGTAGAATGAACTGCGCCTTTTGCGCTTCCGGTTTGGACGGACTGATAAGAAATTTATCTGCGGGCGAAATTCTGGGACAAGTCGTCGCGGTAAACCGTGAAAACGCTGTCGACAATGAACGAGGCGTGACAAATATAGTACTTATGGGAAGCGGCGAGCCTTTGGATAATTATGACAACGTTTGTAAATTTCTCACGTTGGTTAGCGACGAACGAGGCTTGAATTTATCCAAAAGGAACGTATCGCTATCGACCTGCGGGCTTTGCGATAAAATAGTTCGTTTGGCAGACGACGGATTTTCGCCGACGATGACAATTTCTTTGCACGCGCCAAACGATGAAATGCGTCGTGAGATAATGCCGATAGCCAAGAAATATTCTATATCCGATATAATAAAAGCGGTAAAGTATTATTTTGACAAGACGGGCAGGCGTATAATATTCGAGTATTCTATGATCGCAGGAAAAAATGACACGGAGATTTGCGCAAAGCAACTTGCGGAAGTGGTCAAGGGACTGGCTTGTCATATTAATCTTATTCCTTTGAATTACGTAAAGGAAAGAGGCTTAGACGGCAGCAGTAAAAAGAATATATACCGATTTATGGCGCAGCTTGAAAAGCAAGGAATAAGCGTAACCGTGCGCAGAAGTATGGGCGGCGATATCGAAGGCGCATGCGGACAGCTTAGAAGAAAGGTACTCAAAGATGAAAATTATTGAGATTTTCGACGGCAACTACTCAAAAGATAAAGCGTACGATTTTACTCGCTATGCCGTCCGCGCCGTTATCGTAAATAACGGTAAATTATTTGTCGAGCACGCGTCTGCGCCTAAGATGGTTATGCTGCCGGGCGGCGGAGTTGAAGGCAATGAGAGTAACGACGAGTGTATTGTCCGCGAGTGTAAAGAAGAATGCGGATTTGTCGTAGAGCCTATAAAGGAACTTTTTGCGATAAGAGAATACTATCATGACGTTGTATTTTTCAGTACGTATACTTTGTGCGGAATAGTCGGCGAATGTGAAAAATCTTATACGGATAATGAAATATCTTTGAATCTTGTATGCAAGTGGCAAGATTGCGAAGAGATAATAAGGCAAATCAAAGCGCTTATGAAAGAATACGAGGACGGTGACGAAGAATTATACGGCTGTCATTATCGCGAGAATCTTGCCTTAAATGAGATAGCAAGTATATATAAAGATATAATATAATAACGCAAACTTGTTTTTGCAAAGGAGATAACTATCAAAGTCAAAAAAAGCGGACAGATAATCAAGGGAATAGGCGGCATATATACCGTTGTGACCGAAGACGGCGAAAGCGTAAAATGCTTTCCAAGGGGAAAACTCAAAAATATCGGCGAATTGTTTATCGGCGATATTGTGGATATTGCCGTTGATAAGGAAGGTATTATAGAAAGCGTTCATGAACGTAAAACTCAACTCGTAAGACCGTTTGTCAGCAATATGGATGGAATAGTTATTGTACTTGCGCCTTTGCCGAAACCTGATATGATGCTTGTAGATAAATTGATCATAGGCGCGACTGAAAACGGTATTCAGCCGATAATCTGCGTCAATAAGGCGGATATGCAAGGCGCGGATCAAATCGCAAACGATGTTGCGAGCGACTACAAAGATATTGCCGATATTTTGGTCATATCTACGCAGACCGGACAAGGTATTGATGAACTTATGAGGTTGATACGCGGAAAATACGTTTGCTTAGCAGGTCAATCGGCTGTCGGAAAATCATCTCTTATCAATTTTATTATAGGCGAAGATAAGATGAAGATAGGTGAATTGAGCAAAAAAAGCGAAAGAGGTAAAAATACTACACGCCACATTGAGATAATAACGTTGAACGACGGTACGAAGATAGCGGATACTTGCGGATTCAGTAAATTGGAAATACCTTTGTTCGATCCCGCTCGGCTTTCGACGTATTATACCGATTTTGATGAATATGCAGTCAACTGCAAGTTTAGATGTTGCAATCACTATAAAGAAAGCGATTGCGCAGTTAAGCGGGCGGTAGAGCAAGGCAAGATTGCTCAAAGCAGATACGACAGGTATTTGCGCTTGTTTTCTCATGTGGAAAAGCGTTGGAATAAGCGATATGATTAACTGAACATTGTTCAATTCATTATCGCTGTAATATAATTAAATCGATTATACATTTAAGAAAAACAAAAGATATAATAGGAGCGAGTAGTATGAGTATAAAAATTTCTCCGTCAATACTGTCGGCGGATTTTGCAAAAATGGGAGAAGACGTAGCAAAATTATCAAAATGGGGCGCTGATTGGGTTCATTGCGACGTTATGGACGGCGTGTTCTGTCCTAACATCACGTTTGGAATACCTATGATCAAGGCGATTCGCAAATATACGGACTTGCCTCTAGACGTTCATTTGATGATAGTTAAGCCGGAAAGATACGTAGATAAATTTCTTGACGCAGGAGCGGATATAATTACTTTTCATCCCGAGGTAAGCGAAAGTGTGGAAACTATCGTTGATACCGTTCATAGACACGGAAAACTCGTAGGACTTGTATTAAATCCCAATATCGAGGTGAAAAGCATAGAAAAGTATATAGATATGATCGATTTGGTTATGCTTATGGGCGTTTATCCTGGTTTTTCGGCGCAGAAATTTATAGAAAGCACTATGGATAAGATATCTCAATTAAAAGCGTTGATAGGCGAAAGAAACGTTATGATTGAATTTGACGGCGGAGTAAGCGTAGATAATATCCAAGAAATGGCAAAAAGAGGTTTGGATATTGCTGTGAGCGGAAGCTACGTCTTTGGCGCGCAAGATCCTGCAAAGGCAATAAGAACGTTGAAAGAATTTTGATAAATTTTAGGTGTAACCATATATTTATTATTTTCATATACTGCATTATCCAGAAGGAGGCATATGGCTATGAGAATAATTTGTATCAATCCGCCTAAATTTATCAAAATGATACTGAGGGTGTTCAAAAGAAAAAACTGAATTGATAATCACGATTAATATCGTATAAAAATGCGTCCGCAATAGAATAGGGCGTATTTTTTATCTGTCAAAAATCGACTGAACAATGTTCAATTTGTGTAAATTTATTCAAAATAGGGCGATATCAGTGAATTTTTGCAAAAAAAATCACTCCGCAAAGCAGAGTGAAGTTTATTTAAAGTTTATAGATTAAGCACGCTCTACGGCACCACTGCGAAGACATCTGGTGCATACATACAAACTTTGTGTCGAGCCGTTGTTGTTGACAACTTTAACTTTTTGAACGTTTGCGCCCCAACTTCTTCTGTATTTACGGTTGGAGTGGCTTACCTTATTTCCGCTTTGTTGTCCTTTACCGCAGATAGCACATACTTTAGACATACTTGAATACCTCCATTGACATATTGCCTAAATATAATAGCACTCAATCTAAATAAAAGCAAGAAAATAGCGCAATTTTTTCAAAAAATTTCATAAAATAATCTGATTTTGCTTATATTAGAATATGCGGGCGTCTAAAATATATTCAAAATGCTTGCATAAGGCATATTTTTTTGTTAAAATTACAATATATGGCAGTTAAGACATCAAATTATTATGGAAGAATAATCATAACTGATAAAGCCATATCTATGGTGGCGCATTTTGCGGCGGCTGATTGTTATGGAGTCGTCGATCTTGTGTCGCGCAAATTAAGTGACAGTATAAGCGAGTTTTTTAATAAGAGCCCACAGGGAAAGGGCGTAAAAATTGTCACAATAAAAAATAAGATTAATATTGAACTTTTCGTTGTCCTCAGAGAGGGCGTAAATATAGATGCCGTTACCGATTCTATAAAAAGTACGGTAAAGTATAACGTAGAAACGTATACCGGCATGAGAGTTGACGGTGTGATCGTCAACGTAGTGGGTGTAAAAGTTTGATCGGAGACTAAAATGAAAGTTTTGGATAGTGCCAAGATATTGCAGATGCTCGACGGCGGCTACAGATATTTGAAAGCCAATAAAGCAATGGTTGACGCTCTGAATGTCTTTCCGGTTCCCGATGGCGATACGGGAACGAATATGTCGCTGACAATGGAGTCGGCAATAAAGGAAGTAAAGTCCGTAGAGACTGACGATATAAGAGAAATTTTGACAGCATACTCAAGGGGCGCGCTCAAAGGCGCTAGAGGTAACTCGGGAGTAATATTATCACAGATAATCAAAGGTTTGGCGGTAGTGCTTTCCGATGAGAAATCTATCACGACAAAAGCGTTTGCCAACGCGTTGAGACATTCGAGAGAAATAGCCTACAACGCAGTTACAAAGCCAAAAGAAGGCACGGTGTTGACTGTTATCAGATATTTGGCTGAAAACGCGCCGTCGATTGCAAGCAAAAACGCTTCTTTTATCAATTTTTTCGAACAGCTTATTAAAAAAGGCGAGGAAATTCTTCAAAAAACGCCTGATATGTTGCCTGTATTGAAACAAGCGGGAGTTGTGGACGCCGGCGGTAAGGGACTTATGTGCGTATTGCAAGGCTATTACAATGCTTTGGCAGGCATAGATATCCCTGAAATAATCGAAGAAAGCGAAAATGCCGTAGTACCTGCGCCGACGCTTGACGCGTTTGGAAATGACGAACATGACCTTGATAATATAAAGTATGCTTATTGTACAGAATATTTTGTTATAAATCTCAAAAAACATATAACCGAAGAAGATGTTGAAAAGCTTAGAGATAAGTTGATGGCTATCGGCGATTGCGTAATAGTGATCGGCGACGTGTCTTTGATTAAAGTTCACGTTCATACCAATCAGCCTAACAGGGCGTTGTATTACGCTTTGCAACTTGGAGAGCTCGGCAAGGTCAAAATCGAGAATATGTTGGAGCAACATCGCGAGTTGATCAGAGAGAAAGAGCATACTAAGAAAGAAATCGGCGTGATTTCTATCTGCGCAGGCGAAGGAATTGCTAATATTTTCAAAGAATTGACCATTGATGAGGTTATCGAGGGCGGACAAACAATGAATCCGAGCGTTGAGGATATTCTCAATGCGGTAGAAAAAATCAATTCGGACAACATAATTATCCTGCCAAACAACAAAAATATCATAATGGCTGCGGAAAAAGTCAAAGAATTGACCAAAAAGAATATATTTGTCATACCTACTGTCGAAGTTGCGCAGGGTATTAGAGCGGCGTTTGCGTTCGATATCAATCAACCTATAGACGTCAACGTTGCAGAAATGACCGCTTCTTATGAAGATTTGAAGTGCGGACAGGTTACAAATGCAGTCAGAAATACCAATTTAGATGGTTTTGAGATCACAGAAGGCGATATTATAGGTCTAGACGGCAAACTTATTATAGCCGATAGTAAAAGCGTAGAAGAAACTTCGCTTGCCGTTGTTGAAAAGCTCGTTGACGAATGGAGCGAGGTGATCACTCTCTATTACGGAGAGGGCGTGAGCAAGAAAGACGTTGATAAACTCGTCAAAAAACTCAAAGAAAAATATGAAGGCTTTGACGTTGTAAGTTATTTCGGCGGTCAACCTCATTACTACTATTTGATCTCAGTAGAATAATTCGGATATTTATCCAAACTGAACTTTGTTCAATATCGTATTTATCGTCCTATATCGTAAAATTTTGTTAGTTTTGCGATATAGGATATATAATTTTTATCACAACTATATAATTTAATTTATTCATAATTTCGTGTCGCTCGTCGTCGTAGTTTTTATATCTGAAATTTTCCGTTTAAATTGAGTCGACCGAATAACTGAACTGTGTTCAAAAACTTTGTGGCGATTTTAAAATGATAGCATATTGCGATAATTCTTTTGAATTCTAATCTTTTAATAAGCTGAAAAATTGCTTGTCTTTTTAATTATATAGGATATATACTATTGCTATGGAACTGATCGATATTAAAGGCGTGGGAGAGAAAACTCTCGAAAAACTTAAAAAGTTGGGTATAGAAAGCGTAAGAGACGCGATATATTTCTATCCGAAATTCTATTGGGATATGACCAAAGAAACAGTTTTGGACGAAATAGAAAGCGGAGATTACGTTTTATTGCGCGGAACTCTTACTTCTATAAGCGGACTGATAAGAGCTAAGAGAGGTTTGACTTTTTGCACGGCTACGCTAAATACGCAAGGAAAGAAGATAAAACTCACGTGGTTTAATTCGCCGTTTGTCCTGCCGCTTATCAAACAGGGAGGCGAATTCTTGTTTTGGGGCAAGGCAAGACTCAACGGAAAAAAGATCGAGATGTCCAATCCGAGTTTTGAGCGCGCCGAGGAAAATAAGAGACTTCAAGGCATCGTTCCTATTTATCCGCTTAAAGACGTTGTCGGTCAGCAACTTTTCAGAAATATCGTAAAGAGTTGTCTTGATTCGTATAAGGTAGTCAGCAAACTGGACGACTATACGGATATGTCTTTGGACAGCGCGTTTCGGATAGTTCACGAGCCGTTGGATATTGCCGATTGTAACGTTGCCAGAAAGCGTATAGCGATTGAGGAATTGGTTTATCAAATCATTGCGTATAGAGTAGTCAAGAACAACAGCGACAACAAAAAGCCGCATCCGTATTTGCAGGATCTTTCTTCGATAGAAAATGAGATAGCCGCTTTGCCGTATGCGCTTACTCCTTCGCAAGATAAAGCGATAAGAGAAATAATCGCCGATCTCAAAGGCGAAAAACATACGAATAGAATGTTGATGGGGGACGTAGGTTCGGGCAAAACGGTAATTGCGCTTTTATCGTGTTTGTTTGCCAAAAAGTGCGGCAAACAGTCTTCGATTATGGCTCCGACCGAGATATTGGCAAGGCAACATTATAAGACCGCCCTAACGTTATTTGGGGACGCTATGCAGGTCGCTTTGCTTACTGCGTCGACACCCGCGCAAGAAAAGAAAGATATAATATCTAAATTGCAAAAGGGTGAGATCGATCTGGTCGTCGGTACTCACGCGGTACTCAATGATAAGGTCAAATTTGACAATTTAGGGCTTATAGTAATAGACGAATTGCACAGATTCGGCGTAAGACAAAAGAGTAAGCTTGAAGATAAGGCGATAGGCGTGGACGTTATAGTTATGAGCGCAACTCCGATACCGAGAGCGCTTGCGCTGTCGCTATACGGCGATTTGGATATGTCTACGCTTCAACCTCGCGAGGGTACGGGCGACAATATCACTACTTTCGTTATGGGCGACGATAAGCTCAAAGGACTTTACAAATTTATTAAAGAACGAGTGTCCTATGGAGAGCAGGCTTATATCGTTTGTCCGCTAGTCGAGGACAGCGAAGGACTTGAAGTCTTTTCTGCAAAGATGTTATACAAACAACTTGTCAAAAAGGAATTATCCGACATCAACGTGGGTCTTATATACGGAAGTATGAAAGAAAAAGACAAAAGCGAGATCATGTCAAGATTTTACGCAGGCGACATTGACGCGCTTGTAGCGACTTCAGTCATAGAAGTCGGTATAGATTCTCAAAGAGCAAGCGTTATGGCGGTTCTCAACAGCGACAGGTTTGGTTTGGCGGGACTGCACCAGTTGAGAGGAAGAGTGGGAAGAAATCCGCAGATCAAGTCTTATTGCTTTTTGCATACTTCCAAGCAAGAAGAGAATTTGCGGCTTGAAGCGTTGCGAGACAACAAAGACGGCTTGAAGATTGCCGAGATCGACGCCGATATGCGCGGTTATGGGGATTTCTTGGGTATAAATCAAAGCGGCGGAAGCGGAAAGATAGGAGTATTCATCAACAAAAAAATTATAGAAGAGTGCAAATACATTGCCGATTCGCTTATGGAAGAGGGCGGTATTTTCACCGAGTATGACGAAATGCTTGCCAAATATCTTGCCGTGATGCAGGGCGTATCGCTTAATTGACGTCGGGCGCGTCGATTGAATTAAGAAAAATTCTTTAATTTTGCGGACTTATCGTCCGCTTTTTTTGTTCGCAGAAAATTTTTATTGTTTATTCATAGACAAAACCTAATTTATAGTATTATAATATATGCGTATTATTTTACTATAATTGTAAAATCGTAAAAGGTTTAGAGAGATTATGATAAAGAAGTTTAAGCTGCCGAGCGGAATACACGACCATTTGCCTATTGACTGTTATTCGAGAAGAATAGTCGAGGGTAAATTGCTGGAGTGTTTCAAATATTACGGATATAGCGAGATAGAAACGCCGGTTTTGGAGAGATACGAACTCTTTGACAGCGGAGTAGGAAAAGTAGAGCTCAACAAGCTTTTCAAAGTTACCGACGTTGACGGCGATCTGCTTATTTTGCGTCCCGATATCACTATGCCTATCTCGCGTATAGTGTGTACAAAACTTTCTGAGGGAAGTACAAAACTTTGCTATTTGGGCAAGTCTTTCAGCGCGCTGGAAAATGAAGGCAAGTTGAGAGAATTTACTCAGGCAGGCGTGGAAATAATGGGCGCGCAAGGCAACGACGTTGATATAGAGATCGTTATGTTGGCGATAAAGAGTCTGATCGCGGTAGGACTTGAAGATTTCCAGATCGAGATTGGACACGTAGGATTTTTCAAAGGTCTTTTGGACGCGTTCAAGATTTGCGAAGAAGACAGAGAGGTTTTGATAAATTCTATCGAATCCAAAAACGGAATTAAACTTTACAATTTATCGCATGAGATGGACAAGCTTTTGCCCGACACGCTGTCAAGACTTCCGATGCTTTTCGGAGGAGTGGAAGTTCTCGACGCGGCGGAGAAGATGTGTCTCAACGAAGAGATGAAGAGGGCGGTCGAAAATCTCAAAGCCGTATACGATGGCGTTAAGAAACTCGGCTATGAAAAATACGTTTGTTTTGATATGAGCAGCGTAGGAAAGATGAAGTATTATTCGGGTATGGTAATGAGAGGTATCAATAAAAATCTCGGCAGACCTATCCTCTCCGGCGGAAGATACGACGAGCTCTGCGACGCTTTCGGCAAGCATATCCCAGCGGTAGGTTTTGCTATAGGGATAGGATATCTTGTTACCGCGCTTGATAACCAAAACAAATTACAAAAGTTGCCCGCGATCGAAGTTATCGTCGGTTACGCTCCGAAATTTATGAGAGAAGCGGAAAAGTACGTAGACAAGTTGAGAAGTACGGGAATCAATGCGATCTGTTCGTTTTCGACAGATAAAAAAAGTTTGCAAAACAGCAAAATAGTTCTCGGCGCAAAGCGCGCGGTATATCTGGACAAAGACGGCGAAGAGGAGATTTGAAATGCAAGAGAAAATTAAATTTGCTTTGGCAAAAGGGCGCTTGGCTGAAAAGTCCGTGGATATATTGGAAAAATGCGGTATTGATTGCAGATGTATTTTGGAGCCGTCTAGAAAACTCGTAATGAGCGACGTAAGCGGCAAATACGAATTTATCTTTGTCAAACCCAGCGACGTGCCTATATACGTCGAGCACGGAGTCGCAGATATCGGCGTAGTGGGAAAAGATACGTTGCTTGAAGAGGGAAGAGACGTATACGAGCTGATAGATTTAGGCTTTGCAAAATGCAGACTATGCCTAGCGGGATATAAAAATACGGACTTGTCGAATTATAGGAATTCGCTTAAAGTCGCAACGAAGTACGCAAGCGTAGCGAAAGACTATTTTGATTCGAAAGGTCAGAACGTCGAAATCATTCCATTGCACGGTTCGATAGAGCTCGGACCGATCGTAGGGCTTAGCGATATCATACTTGATATAGTAGAGAGCGGAAAGACTTTGCAAGAAAACGATCTATGCGTATTGGAAGAGATAGCAAAGTGTTCGGCAAGACTTATCGTCAACAAAGTCAGTTTGAAGACGAAGGCGGAAGAGATAAAACCGCTCGTCGGCAAGATAGACCAAATAATCAAATCGCAAAATTGAAGCTAAGGCGATATACAAAAAGAGGATATTATGTCAGTACCTATTTTGAAATACGGAAAAGACGATATGAGCAGAGTATTCGGCAGAACTCAGCTTGACAATTCAGAATATATTTCTACCGTCAACGCCATTATCGAAGACGTAAGAAATCGCGGCGATAAAGCTCTGTTTGATTACGCGTTAAAATTCGACAGGCAAGTTATCGACGAGACTAGTATACTAGTAAGCGACGACGAGATCGACGACGCTTATAAAAAAGTGGACAAGTCTTTGGTCGAGAGCATAAGAAGAGCAAAGCAAAGCATACTTGAGTATCATTCAAGACAGAGAGATAAGTTTTCCAACGAATTCTTCTCGGCAGGAGTAAACAAGACGAGTACTTTGGGATGGATATACCGTCCTTTGGCTAGGGTGGGACTTTACGTGCCGGGAGGCAAAGCGAGTTATCCGTCAACGGTGCTTATGACGGCGCTGCCTGCCATAGCTGCGGGAGTAGGAGAAGTAATAGTCACAACGCCGAATATCAACAACCCTGCGATTTTAGTCGCTTGTAAAGAGTGCGGAATAGATAAGATATACAAAGTAGGGGGAGCGCAGGCGATTGCCGCAATGGCCTACGGTACGAAGTCTTTGCCGAGAGTAGATTTGATTGCAGGACCGGGAAACGTCTTTGTGACTTTGGCAAAGAAACAAGTATTCGGTCACGTCGCGATAGATATGATAGCCGGACCGAGCGAAATATTGGTCATAGCCGATGATAGCGCAGATCCAAAACTTTTGGCAAGCGATTTGCTTTCTCAGGCGGAACACGATGAATTGGCGGCAAGTATACTCGTCACAACCAGTGAAAAAATAGCCGAGCAGGTCAGGGATGAGCTCGACAGGCAGACGGAACTTTTGGCAAGAAAAGAGATAATAACAAAATCTTTAAACGCTAACGGAGCGATAATCGTCGCAGACAATATTGACGAGGCTATCAAGATAGCCGACGAAGTTGCGCCTGAACATTTGGAAGTATGCGCTCGCAATGCGCACGACGTGGCGATGAAACTCTCCAACGCGGGAGCGATATTCGTAGGCAATTTTTCGCCAGAACCTTTGGGAGATTATTTTGCAGGTCCGTCCCACGTCCTGCCGACGAGCGGAAGCGCGAGATATTCGTCGGTGCTTTCAGTAGATACGTTTATGAAGAAGATAAGTTATATCAATTATTCAAAAGACGATTTGCTATCTGCTGCGGACGATATAATATCTATCGCAGAGAGCGAGGGCTTCGGCGCGCATGCCAATACAATAAAAATAAGAAAAGCCGAATTTGGCGACAAGGAGACAAAATGAGACAGGCAGAAATTGTGAGAGACACCAAAGAGACCAAGATAAGACTTGCGCTCGATATTGACGGAAAGGGTAATTACTCTGTTGATACGGGAATAGGCTTTTTTGACCATATGATGACGCTTTTTGCATGTCACTCAGGGTTTGATTTTACCGTGCGTTGCGAGGGCGATACCAGAGTAGACGGACACCACTCGGTTGAGGATATCGGCATTGTTTTGGGCAAGGCGATAGTCCAATCTTTGGGAGATAAAGTGGGTATCAAAAGATATGCGTCCGTGACTATTCCTATGGACGAAAGTTTGGCGAGTGTCACGATAGACGTAAGCGGAAGACCTTTCCTCGTTTTCAACGCGGAGGGTATGAGCGGAAAAGTAGGAGATTTCGATATAGAACTCGTTGAGGAATTTTTCAGAGCGGTAGCAAATTACGGCGGAATTACCTTGCATATAAATTTGCATTACGGTAGCAACTCGCATCACAAGATCGAGGCGATATTCAAGGCGTTTGCAAGAGCGCTCGGTGAAGCGGTCAAGATCGTGGGAAATACTCTTCCTTCGTCAAAGGGCGTGCTTGAATGATTGCGATAGTCGATTACGGTATGGGCAATCTCAGAAGCGTTCAAAAGGCTTTTGAGTATATAGGATACGATGCGATCATTACCGATAAGGCTACGGATTTGCAAGCCGCAAGTCATATCGTATTGCCGGGCGTGGGAGCGTTTAAGGATGCGATAGACGCGTTGAATAGCGGCGGATTAAGCGATATACTCAAAAGCGAGATCGCCAAGGGTAAGCCTTTTTTGGGGATTTGTCTTGGTATGCAAATGCTGTTTGAGAAGAGTTTCGAAGACGGCGAATTCAAAGGTTTGGGACTAGTGAACGGCGAGGTAACAAGATTTGAAACAAAGCTCAAAGTTCCTCATATCGGATGGAATAAGCTGACGATCAAAAAACGTACGCCTCTATTTGACGGGATTGAAGATTTGAACTTCTATTTCGTCCACTCGTATCACGCGAGCGGTTGTAAGACCGAGGATATAGAAACGTCTTGCGAATACGGCTATGAGTTTACCGCTTCAGTAAACAAGGACAATATTTGGGGAGTGCAGTTCCATCCTGAAAAAAGCGGAGATACGGGGCTAAAACTCTTGACCAACTTTGCTAAAATCAAGTGAGTTATGATAGTTGAAAATAAAAAGAGGATAGAATTATGATTTTATTTCCGGCGGTAGATGTATTGGACAACAGAGCGGTGCGCCTTCTTTACGGCAAACGCGATCAGGTTACTGATTACGGCGCGCCTGTCGATATGGCTTTGAGATGGCAGCAGGCAGGAGCGGAATATCTGCATATTGTCGATCTCAACGGCGCGTTTGACGATTCGCTCGAAAATAAAAAGACTTTGGTAGAATTGATAAAGAAAGTTAACGTACCCGTCCAAATAGGGGGCGGAATTAAGTCCTTTGATAAAATCAAATTCTATCTTGACGAAGTGGGCGCAAGCAGAGTAATAGTAGGTACGGCGTGCGTAACCGATCCGGCGCTTATGGATGCGGCTTGCGCAAAGTATGGCAATAAGATAGCTAGCGGAATAGATGCGAAAGACGGTTTTGTAGCTATTAAAGGCTGGGTGGAAAAGAGTTCGCTTAAGCCGTTGGACGTCGCGTTGGATATGAAATCCAGAGGCGTCGATACCGTGATATATACTGACATAAACCGCGACGGCGCGCTCTGCGGAGTAAACGTCGACGCTACTCAAAAGTTGACGACAGATAGCGGTATGAAGGTTATCGCAAGCGGAGGAATGGCTACTTACGAAGACGTTAAGGCTGTCAAAGAAAGAGGAATATACGGCGCGATTTTGGGCAAGTCGATATATAGCGGAAGTATAGATTTCAAAAAGGCGTTGGAATTGAGCAAACAATAAATTGAGAGAGAAACAGATGCTTAACAAAAGAATCATTCCATGTCTTGACATTAAAAACGGAAGAGTCGTCAAGGGTGTGAATTTTGTAAACTTAATAGATGCCGGGGATCCTGTCGAGGTCGCAAAAGCGTACAACGCTATGCGCGCCGACGAGATAGTATTTTTGGATATCACAGCGACGCACGAGGGAAGAGCAACGTTGTACGACGTTATCGCAAGGGCGGCGGAACAGGTATTTATACCTCTGACCGTAGGGGGCGGTATATCAAGCGTTGAACATTTCAGGACGTTGCTTAACTTAGGCGCAGACAAGATAAGTATCAATTCGTCTGCTGTCAGGAATCCCGATTTGATAACGGACGCCGCTTTGAAGTTCGGAAGACAGTGCGTTGTAGTCGCTATAGACGCAAAGCGTAATGACAAAGGAAGTTTCGACGTCTATCTCAACGGCGGAAGAATAAACACAGGTATAGACGCGATCGACTGGGCAATTCAGGCGGAGAAGAGAGGCGCGGGCGAAATACTCTTGACATCAATGGATTGCGACGGTACAAAAGCGGGATACGATCTCGACTTGACGAAGCGCGTATGCGAAGCTGTCAATATCCCCGTTATCGCAAGCGGAGGCGCGGGCGAAATGCGTCACTTCAAAGACGTATTGGACGATAGCGTAGGCGCTGACGCCGCTTTGGCTGCATCGCTTTTCCATTTCAAGGAGTTGGAGATCAAGGCTCTCAAAGAATATTTGGAAGGCGAAGGAATTGCGGTAAGAAAGTAGCGAAGAACAAAGAGCGAAAAGTGAAGAGGAAAAGAAGTAATCACGATTTGCTTTTGATAAATAGACGATGTAAATTATAACATAAAGACGACGGAGAATAATATGCAAGAAATACAATTCAAATTTGACGGCAACGGACTTATCTGCGCGATAGCGCAGGACGTTTATACGGGTGAAGTGCTTATGCAGGCGTATATGAATCAAGAGGCTATAGACAAGACGTTGGAAAGCGGTTACGCGCACTATTACAGCCGTTCAAGAAAATGCCTTTGGAAGAAAGGCGAAACTTCCGGGCATTTGCAAAAAGTCAAAAAGATACTTTACGATTGCGATTGCGATTGCTTGCTTTTGTTGATAGAACAAGAAGGCGCGGCGTGTCATACGGGCAATAGAAGTTGTTTTTACCGTACGCTGAAAGAGTTTGAATTCGTACCCGATTATAAGGTAGTTTTTGAAGACGTAAAAACGATAAAGGAAAGAAAAGAAAAACCTGTAGAAGGTTCGTATACAAATTATCTTTTTGACAAAGGAATTGAAAAGATATGCAAAAAGGTGGGCGAGGAAGCTACCGAAACGGTCATCGCCGCAGTCGCCGGAAAGAAAGGCGAATTGGTCGGGGAATTATCTGATTTGCTTTATCACTGCTTGGTACTTGCTGAGGCAAGCGGAATATCCGTGCAAGACGTCTTCCAAGAAGTGATGGCAAGAAAAGGCAAAGCGCCCAATCCAAAATACGGCGAAGATAAGATCGAGTCCAATACGGATAAGATAAAACAAGAAAAATAATTATTATATAATACTGATAGTTTATATATAAATACAGAAAAAGAGGAACAATTTATGGCAAAAAGAACGTTATTATCATTTACTCCGCAAATCAAAGTCATCGACGCTACGCTCAGAGACGGAGGCTTAGTCAACAATTTCTATTTTGAAGACGACTTTGTAAAGAAACTGTATCAAATGAATTTGCAAGCCGGTGTGGATTATATGGAGTTTGGGTATAAGGCTTCCAAAGAGATTTTCGACAAGACGAAGTTTGGAAAATGGAAGTTCTGCGATGAAAAAGATATAAGAGATATCGTAGGAGACAATAACACTGACCTTAAAATCGCCGTAATGGCAGACGTCGGCAGAACGGACGTTGAAAAGGATATTATCCCCAAAGACGAAAGCGTAATCGATATGGTGCGCGTAGCCAGTTATATCAATACGATTCCCGCAGCTATAGATATGGTCGAATACTGCGCTAAAAAGGGTTATGAAACTACTGTAAACATAATGGCTATTTCGCATGCAAACGACAGCGATCTGGAAGAAGCGTTGGAACTCATCGGAAATTCGTCTGCCAACGGAGTATACCTTGTAGACAGTTACGGTTCGCTCTATCCCGAACAGATAAGAAGACTTTCGGATAAGTATCTTAATATGGCTGCGAAGTACAATAAATTTGTCGGTATCCATGCGCATAACAACCAACAACTTGCTTTTGCAAATACTATTGACTCTGTTGCTTGCGGAGTCAACTATCTTGACGCTACGGTCAATTCGCTTGGCAGAGGAGCAGGCAACTGTCCGCTCGAACTCTTGCTCGGCTTTTTGAAAAATCCAAAATACAAGTTGCATCCCGTACTCAAATTTATTGAGGATGAAATGCTCAAACTCAAAGAGAGCGGTCTTGTATGGGGCTATGACATCCCGTACCTTATCACGGGCGTGCTCGACAGACATCCGTCGGGAGCGATCGATTGTATAAAGAAAAATCGTAAAGATTATGCGGATATCTATCTCGAACTTATGGGATTGGAATAATGAATCTATTCTAAGAAGCATAAAGGATATTATTTTTTCCGATTAATAAGATATGAATGATTTTAGATTTTGTAGTCGGCAAAAGAATAGCAGATCAGCATAGTTTTCAGCTAATACGGACAGGCAGAGAAGAAAAAGATACTTTTTTTACTCTGCCTTGCCTGTCTTTCAGCCTAACAAAGAAAAAACACTTGACAATTTGTAATAAATATTTTAATATATATAAAAGTATACGGAGTTGTTATGAAGTTAAACGGTTCACAAATTTTAATTGAGTCACTGCTCGAACAGGGAGTTGATACGATTTTCGGTTATCCGGGCGGAGCAGTTTTGAATATCTACGATGCTATTTACGCTTATCAGGACAAGCTTACGCACGTTCTCACGGCGCACGAACAAGGAGCTGCGCATGCTGCAGACGGTTATGCGAGAGCGACGGGTAAAGTCGGAGTCGTTTTGGCTACGTCTGGTCCCGGCGCGACTAATCTAATCACGGGTATCGCGACTGCGTTTATGGACAGCGTGCCGATGGTTGCTATCACGGGCAACGTAGGTACCGACCTAATAGGTCTCGATTCTTTCCAAGAAGTTTATATTGCAGGGATCACAATGCCTATCACGAAACACAATTTCGTAGTGCGTAAAGTAGAAGAATTGCACGACGTTATCCGTGAAGCTTTCAGAATTGCAAAGAGCGGAAGACCCGGTCCTGTACTTGTCGATATTCCTAAGGACGTTACTTCAAGCATATGCGAATTTTCAGCAAAGGGCGCGTCGGTTGTCGACGAATACGTCAAGGCTGACAAAAAAGCTATAGAAGAGGCTGCGGCGCTTATCAACGCGTCCAAAAAGCCTTGTATTCTTTTCGGCGGCGGAGTTTTGATTTCGCAAGGCGAAAAGGAATTGCTAGAACTTATGACAAAAGCGCAGATACCCGCTACGCATACGCTTATGGGCGCGGGAGTGCTCGGTTGGGGTGAAAAACTCAATTTGGGACTTGTCGGAATGCATGGAAGTATGTCGGCGGGAAGAAGTATTGCAAACAGCGATCTTCTCATAGCTGTCGGCACGAGATTTTCCGACAGAGTAGCGACGGACAAGCATAAGTTTATAAGAGAGGCAAAAGTTATTCATATAGATATAGACGCGGCAGAGATAAACAAAAATATCGCATGCGATCTAAGCGTCGTGGGTGACGTAAAAGAAGTTTTGACGGCGATCTTACCTTTGATAAAAAAAGCAAAGCACGACGAATGGCTTGCTCAAATCGAGGATTGGAAGAAGTACGATTACAAGCCCGTTGATAAAGACGGCGTACTAAGACCTCATCAAATCATTCAAGCTATTTCCGACGAGATCGGAGAAGACGGCATAATAGTTACCGACGTAGGACAGCACCAAATGTGGGCGGCTCAGTACAGCAAGCGTACGAAATGCAGAAGTTTCCTCACTTCGGGCGGACTCGGAACTATGGGTTACGGTTACGGAGCTTCTATCGGCGCGCAAAAAGCCTATCCTAATCGCAAAGTAGCTCATATCACGGGCGACGGTTCTTTCCATATGAACCTCAACGAACTTTGCACGAGCGTTAGTTACGGACTTCCTATCGTAAGCGTAGTTATCAACAACAACGTACTTGGTATGGTAAGACAGTGGCAGACTCAGTTCTACGGCAAGAGATATTCGCAGACGACTCTCGAAAGGGCGACGGACTACGTTAAATTGGCAGAGGCTTTCGGCGGAGTAGGTTTTAGAGCGACGACGCTTGACGAGTTGAAAAAGGCGCTCAAAGACGCGTACGCTACGGGTAAGCCTTGTATTATTGAAGCGGTTATTGACAGAGACGAAAAGGTTTTGCCGATGATCCCCGCGGGACACAGCATCGACGAAATAATAATGTAATCAATGTTTAGCAATTACTAAGCACTAGAAATATAAATTTCTTTTTGGAGGATAGAAAAATGATAAAGAAGTATTATGATACAGATTGTGATTTGAAACTTCTTGACGGCAAAACAGTAGCAGTTATCGGATTTGGTTCGCAAGGACACGCTCACGCAATGAACCTTGCAGACAGCGGTGTAAAAGTTGTCGTAGGTCTTCGCGAGGGATCAAGACATACAAAAAAGGCTTTGGACGCAGGTTTGAAGGTAATGTCCGTATCCGAAGCGGCAAAAGCGGGCGATTTGGTAATGATGCTTGTTCCGGACGAAACTTGCGCGGATATTTATGAAGCAGAAGTTAAGCCATATATGACTCCTGGCAAAGTTTTGATGTTTGCTCACGGTCTCAACATTCACTTCAAACTTATCAAACCGTCTAAGGACCTCGACGTAATAATGGTTGCGCCTAAAGGACCGGGACACACAGTAAGAAGTCAGTACGAAGAGGGCAGGGGCGTTCCTTCTCTTATCGCTGTATATCAAGATGCTTCGGGCAAGGCTAAGGACTACGCTTTGGCTTACGCTTGCGGTATCGGCGCAGGTCGCGCAGGAATTTTGGAAACGACTTTCAGAGAGGAGACGGAGACCGATTTGTTCGGCGAGCAGGCAGTTCTTTGCGGCGGCGTTACCGAATTGATGAAAGCAGGTTTCGACACGTTGGTTGAGGCAGGTTATGCTCCCGAAATGGCATATTTCGAGTGTATCCACGAAATGAAGCTCATTGTCGACCTTATCAACAAGGGCGGTTTTGAGACTATGAGATATTCCATATCCAACACTGCTGAATACGGCGACTACCGTACGGGTAGAAGACTTATCACCGAAGAGACAAGAAAGGAAATGAAGAAAGTTTTGAGAGAGATCCAAGACGGTACTTTCTGCTCGGAATGGATGACGGAAAACAAGAGCGGCAAGTGCGCGCACTTCTATGCTACGCGTCAGCTTGAACTCGAACATCCTCTTGAAAAGGTGGGCAAGGAACTCCGCACAATGATGAGTTGGCTCAAAAAGTAATAATGTTTGTTTAAGTCGTCTTGCAACGCAAGACGACTTAATAACAATAGCAGAAGAATATTCTAATTATCGCAAAAGAGCCGTTTATCATGATAAATGGCTTATTTATAATAAATAATAAAAAATATCCTATTTAAAGGAGAGAAAATATGGCTTTGAGAAGTGAATATTTGACAAAAGGAATAGAGACAGCGCCGCAGAGATCATTGCTTTACGCTTGCGGTTATACCAAAGAAGAATTGGAAAGACCGCTTATCGGAGTAGTGTCTGCGCACAGTGAGATAGTACCCGGACATATGCATCTTGATAAGATCGCAGAAGCGGTCAAGGCAGGCATAAGACTTGCGGGCGGTACGCCGATAATGGTACCGTCTATCGGAGTATGCGACGGTATTGCTATGGGACACGTAGGAATGAAGTATTCGTTGGCTTCAAGAGAATTGATAGCCGACAGTGTAGAAACTATGACGATGGCGCATTGTTTTGACGGTTTGGTACTTGTTCCCAACTGCGACAAGATTGTTCCCGGTATGGTAATGTCCGCTGTTAGAATGAACGTTCCGGCTGTCGTTGTCAGCGGCGGACCTATGATGGCAGGCACGGTAGCGGGTTGCGAGACTTCGTTGTCAAAAATGTTTGAAGCGGTAGGCGCAAGAAAGGCGAATATTATCGACGACAAACAACTTCTCGAATACGAAGAAAACTGCTGTCCGACTTGCGGATCTTGTTCGGGTATGTATACCGCGAATTCAATGAACTGTCTTTGCGAAGCTATAGGTATCGCTCTTCCTGGCAACGGAACTATCCCTGCCGTAATGAGCGGAAGAATTGCGCTTGCAAAGCACGCCGGTATGGCTATAATGGATCTTGTTAAAAGAGGTATCAAGGCAAGAGACATCATAAACGAAAAATCTATTCGCAACGCTTTGGCTTGCGATATGGCTCTGGGCTGTTCAAGCAACAGCGTTTTGCATTTGCTCGCTATTGCCAACGAAGCAGGCTTTCCGCTTGATCTTGAAATTATCAATCAAGTCAGCGCAAAGACTCCGAATTTGTGTCATCTTGCTCCTGCAGGACCTACGCATATGCAAGATCTTGACGCGGCGGGCGGCGTTCAGGCAGTGTTGAGCGAACTTGCTAAGAAAGGTTTGATCGACACGACGGCCATTACCGCTACCGGTAAAACGGTCGGCGAAAATATCAAAGGCGCTTTTGTCAAAGATTACGAAACCATCAAGCCGATAGAAAAACCTTACAGCGAAACGGGAGGCATCGCCATCCTTTGGGGAAATATTGCTAAAAACGGCTGCGTAGTCAAGAGAAGCGCGGTTGCGCCCGAAATGCTCAAACATTCTGGACCGGCAAGAGTATTCGACTGTGAAGACGACGCTATTAAGGCGATTTACGGCGGAGAAATACACGCGGGCGACGTAGTAGTTATCAGATACGAAGGACCGAAAGGCGGTCCCGGTATGAGGGAAATGCTCAATCCTACTTCGGCTTTGGCGGGTATGAAGCTTGATAAGTGCGTTGCGCTTATCACTGACGGAAGATTTTCAGGCGCGTCCAGAGGCGCGTCTATCGGGCACGTTGCTCCCGAAGCTGCCGACGGAGGAGAGATCGCGCTTATCAAAGAGGGAGATATCATAGATATAGATATCCCTGCCAATAGCGTAAACGTGAGAGTAGAAGAAAAGCAGTTGCAGGCAAGAAGAGCCGATTTGAAAGAAAAAGAGCCGAATATCAAGACGGGATGGCTGTCGAGATATTCGAGATTGGTCACAGGCGCGGATAAAGGCGCAGTGCTCAAATAATCAGGAAGAAGGAATTATTATGTTGACGTTAGACAAAGTATATCACGCCTCTTACGTTCTCAAAGAGGCGATAAGAGAAACGGATATTATCTATGCGCCTAAGATCAAACCAGGCGCGGAAGTATATTTGAAGACGGAGAACTTGCAAGTGACCGGTTCGTTCAAAGTGAGAGGAGCGTATTATAAGATATCCCAACTTTCCGAAGAGGAAAAGAAAAAAGGCGTAATAGCCTGCTCGGCGGGAAATCACGCGCAAGGCGTTGCTTTGGCGGCAAGAAAGAACGGTATCAAGTCATTGATATGTTTGCCAGACGGCGCGCCTATATCCAAAGTTGAGGCGACAAGAAGTTACGGCGCGGATATTTGTCTTGTTCAAGGCGTTTATGACGACGCCTATAACAAGGCTATCCAACTCAAAGACGAGAAAGGTTATACGTTTATTCATCCTTTCAACGATCCCGACGTAATTGCCGGACAGGGAACGATAGGACTAGAAATAATCAATCAAATTGATAATATCGATGCGGTAGTAGTGCCTATCGGAGGCGGCGGTCTTATAGCAGGCGTAGCTTTTGCTGTCAAATCGCTCAAACCGTCAGTCAAAGTTTACGGCGTACAGGCGAGCGGCGCGCCGAGTATGGAGAAGTCTTTCAAAGAGCATAAGATTGTCAAACTTGACAGCGTACATACAATCGCCGACGGAATAGCGGTAAAAGAGCCGGGGGATCTTACTTTTGATTTGATTTCCAAGTACGTTGACGATATCGTTACCGTTAATGACGACGAGATATCCGCAGCTATTTTGGCGCTTATAGAACAGCATAAGATGGTAGCCGAGGGCGCAGGCGCGGTATCGGTTGCGGCAACAATGTTCGGTAAAATACCTACAGACGGAAAAAAGGTTTGTTGTTTGGTATCAGGCGGTAATATTGACGTTACAATTCTTTCAAGAGTTATCAAGAGAGGTTTGCAGATGAGCGGACGTAATTATCTCGTCACGTTGGAGCTTGTAGACAAGCCCGGACAACTTACGCAAGTGTCCAATATTATCTCTAATCTTGGCGGAAACGTTATTTCCATACATCACGAGCGTTCAAATGAGGGAAGCGACGTCAACGGCTGTTTTTTGAGAATTCAAATAGAGACAAGAAACTTTGAGCATATCAAAGAAATAGAAAAGGAACTCACAAAAGCAGGGTTCAAAATAATTTGATCGGAGGATAGAAATATGAAGATAATAAGCACGCCAAACGCTCCGTCGGCAATCGGACCTTATTCGCAGGCTATTGCGCACAACGGAATTGTATACACGTCGGGACAGATAGCTATCAATCCCGCTAACGGTAATATCGAAGCGACTACTATAGAAGAGCAAACGCATCAAGTATGCAAAAACCTTAAAGCTGTTTTAGAGGCAAGCGGTTCGTCTTTGGATAAGGTTGTCAAGACGGTTTGTTTTCTTGCGGATATGAACGATTTTGCTACGTTCAATTCAATATACGCAGAGTATTTCACGTCAAAGCCTGCTCGCTCTTGCGTAGCGGTAAAGACGTTGCCAAAGAACGTTTTGGTAGAAATCGACGCGATTGCGCAAGCTGACTAAATTTTTCTACAAAGCAAACTAAGAGATCTTTAATTTAAAGATATTAGGATAAAAAATAACGGAGCATAAACTCCGTTATTTTTTATTGTTTATTTGATTTTTACTCAACGGTTGAGTTGTCATCTATGACGACTTCTTTTTCTTCGCCAGTTACAATATCGCTTGTCGCGTTTTGTTCTTGCGCGTCGTCTAATTGACTTTCGCCCTCAACTGCGTAAGCCAATTCGGAAACGTTCTCAACAACGGGTACGGTCTCTTCCGAAATTGGAGTGCCGTCTTCGTTGTAGTAATTCGGATTGTAGTCAAATCTGCCTACGTCCGGATCGCCTTTGCCTTTCTTGATGCTTAATCTGCGTTTGAGTCTTTCGTCAAACGAGAGTATCGCAGGGAGCAGAGTAAATACGAATACGTAACTCATTGACGTGCCTATTGCAAGCAGTCTTGTGATTTGCGCGACTATCATATTGGTAGTTATCAAATGCACGCATGCGCATACGCCGATAAGTATAAACGCTGACGTCGTTACGCCCGGAGCGGCGCGGTTGATAGCGTTTTTGACTGCCGCGATGGATTTTACTCCGTCTTTCTTTTCTTCAAGATATTTAGTCGTGAGCATTATCGCGTAGTCGACCGTAGCTCCGAGTTCTATTGCCGTAACTATTAGATATGCGACAAAGTTGATTTTGTTGGCAGGGTTGAACACTGACGCAAAGTATACGAATGAGAGATTTATCCAAATACCCGATTCAATGACAAGCATCAAGATGATCGAGAGCTTGACGTTCTTGAACGTAAAGAGCAAGATTATCAAGACGATAGCCGCAGAGAGGAGAGTTACGAGCAAGAAGTCGTTTGGCGTGACTCTATCCAACTCGTAAGCGCCTTGCGCAAGACCTGTCACGTATACGTTGTAATCTTTGGCGTTGTTCATTACAGACTCTTTATAGTCTGCAAGAGCGCTCAAATATTGTTCGGACGAAGATCCGTGTTCGTTTTTGATATTCGTCAAATTAAGGAAAGCAGTTTGAGTTTCTTCGCTATTTTTGTAAAGTCCGAATGTCTCTACCGCCAAATATTTGATTTCTTTAAGAGCGGAGTAGGTATATTCAGTCTCTATCATATTTGCAAAACTGCCGTTTTCATCTTGGTTGCTCAGCGTGATAGTATATAGTATATATTTATTTTTTGTACTACTCGTACTGTTTATATTTGCTATAAAGCTACCGTGGAGCTGGTTGTATACGACGCCTTTTAACGACGGCGCGATAGTGCTTTCTATATTATCAAAATCGTCTTGCGTAATGATTGTCGCCAAAGAGAACACTTCCGTGACGTAATTTACGTCTTTTGATACTACCGCTTTGCCATTTTCGTCATACTTAATATTACCGTCGCTGTCTAGTTCATAACCTACTTTCTTTACCTTTTCGATAAACTCATAGTGGTTGGGCATTGAATCCGCTCCATCGTATGGCAGTATTAAAATCGCTTGATTGTTGACAAGCATAGCCGTTTCTTCGGGAAGAGTCGGGTTGGGGTTGTCTTTTGTAGTAGATATATAGTTGAGCGGTACTTTAAGTTGGAAATACGCGCAGGGGAGCGCGAGTCCCAAGACTATTACTATTACGATTGCCGCAACCACGGGCTTTGTAATATTCTTTGATACGAATTTGAGTTTCGGAGCGACGATCCATTTGTGTTTTGTCTTCGCAATACCTTTGCTCAATATCATTATAAGGATGGGTTGCAAGAATACCGTAGAAAGCAAGGATAGTATTACGCCCTTTGCAAGCACAAAGCCAAGATCGTAGCCTATTCCGTAGTCCATAAAGAATAGCGCGATAAATCCGCCTACGGTCGTCAACATACTCGACGATATAGCGGTAATAGTCTTCGGAAGAGCGGCAGTAAGAGCGTCTTGGGGGCGCGGGTGAATTTTGAGTTCCTCATAATAAGTGTGCATGAGGAATATAGAGTAGTCCATTGCTATGGCAAGTTGGAGTATAGTCGCGCACGAAGACGTTATTGATGATATCCTACCCATTGGATTGCCGGCAATTATATTAGTACCCATATTGAGCAATATTGAAATACCAAGCGTTGCAAGGAAAATGAACGGCTCAAGCCAGCTTTGCGTCGTAAGCATAAGGATCACCAAACATACGGCAACTGCTACGATGAAGAATTTCGGCATATCGCCAAGCGAGGATTTGAGGAGGGTACGCGCGTTTTGAGCGTTACCGCCGATGTAATACCATTCTTCCACGCTATCAGGACCCAACGTAGGATTTTCTGTTTGTGCGTTTTTAAGTACTTCGGGAATGATTTCATCCATTCTGTCGAGGCAGGCGATAGTTTCGTCAGATCCGCCTGCGGTCTCAAAATATAATGATACAATATAAGTATCGACGCTTCTTTCAATCTCTTGTTCAACGCCGTCTAACGTAGTCTTAAATCTTACCGTTTTTGTCTTTACGAATTTTTCAGCGGCTTTTTTCTGCGCTTCTTCGGTATCGACTCTGTTTTGAGGAAGTCCCAGAGCGGTGTTTTCATTGATTTCGTCGAGTTGGTCAAAAGTTCCGACCCACGCGATTTTTGTCAAATACTTTTTGATAGTACTGTCATTGCTTATAGCGTCTACTATTTTTTGTACCGTATCTTTATCGACGTAGGATATGGCAAGGTTACAGTCGCCTATGATTCCATATTCGTTTTCAAGAATTTTCTTTGATACTATTGTGTCGGTGTCTTTATCCAAATAAGAAATCAGATCGCTTTCTTTTTGAACAAATAGAGTTCCGACGATCGAAAGTACGATTGCAACGACAAAAATTATGATCAACGTCTTTCTATGAGACATTATCCATTGCGATAATTTTTGCATTTTTGATCTCCTCAAAATTATTCTAATTATAATATAACAAAATAAGCTATATTTAGCAACGATTATGGCAAAATATTTTCATACAAAAACCAATGCAAGTGTTGGATTTTGCATTTGGAGCAAAATTAAAAATATTGCTTGCGTGTTGATTTTGCATAGATTTTACATTGCAATTACACATTTTTCTAATTGGTTATATTCGGCTTACTCATTTGATCTATCGTATCGGAGCGAAATGTAAATTAAATAAATTGCTCTAAAACGTTTTGAATGGCAATAATATTTTGATATAATAATATCTATGGAATTAGGAATATCCACGGCTTCGTATTTTACAAGAATGTATACAGAACAGGCGCTTATACCTATAGCTAAATTAGGAGCAAGCGTTTGTGAAGTTTTTTTGGCTACGCGCAGCGAGTATACTGACGAGTTTTCAAACGTGTTGCTTGGCGAATTGAAAAAGGCAAATGAAATAACTCCGTTAAGGATACACTCGGTGCACGCGCTGACAAATCAGTTTGAGCCGGAACTTTTTTCTCGCAATGACAGGGCGTATGCCGATGCTTTGGAAACGTTTGTTGAGGTTTTGAAAGTCGCTCAAAATATAGGCGCTACCCATTATACTTTCCACGGCGCAACAATGCTCAAACGGGCGGTAAAATACAATTTTGATTTTGATCATATTTCAAAAAGAGTAAATCGTCTTGTTGAATTGGCAGGAGTGCGCGGAGTGAAATTTTGCTATGAGAACGTGCATTGGACTTATTTTTCGCATCCGAGTTATTTTGCCGCGCTCAAAGATTTGTGTCCGGATCTTGGCTGCACTTTGGATATTAAACAGGCTAGACAATCGGGAATAGATTATACCGAGTATCTCGACGTTATGAAAGATAGGCTGCAGACCGTGCATTTGTGCGATTATGACGAGGAAGGTAAGACTGCCATTCCTGGCAGAGGAAGTTTCGATTTTGTCACTTTTTTCAAAAGATTGCGCGATATAGGTTATGACGGCGTATGTCTTTTGGAGGTATATGCAAAAGATTATAAAAATGACGACGATTTAAAAAATTCGTATGAATTTCTTAAAGATTGTTTGGAAAGGTCTTTGACTTGACGGATAAATTGATATATTATAATAAAGACAAAATATTCAGACCTAACGGTCGATAGGAGAAAAATATGCGTTATAGCAAAAAAACTATGAAAATCAGAATGGATTACAACAATATGATGTCATCCGTACTCGGCAAAGAAGGATTTTCGGATAAAAATCTCGCAGATCTCGGCGGCGATTTGACGAAGGCTTTCAATGCAGTCGAGCAAGGCAAAGGCAAGGGTATGATGGGATGGGCAGATTTGCCTTATAATCAGGACGAAATTGTCGAAGATATTCTCGAAACGGCAAAAGATATTCGCAAGAATTACGAATATTTTGTTGTTCTTGGTATCGGCGGAAGCGCTCTCGGACCTATTGCGGCTTTTCAAGCTATTTGTCATTTGCATTATAATGATTTGCCTAAGCGCAAGCGTAAAGGACCTAAATTCTACGTTGAAGATAACGTAGATCCGGAGAGAATGCTTGCTCTTTTGGACGTCATCGAAGTGGAAAAGACTATGTTCAACGTGATCACAAAGTCAGGTTCTACGTCAGAAACGATGACTCAGTATCTTATAATAAACGATATTTTAAGATCAAAACTCGGAGATAAGGCGAAAGATCATATCATCGCTACGACTTCTAAGAGCGCGGGTAATTTGATAAAGATTGCAGTAAAAGAAAACTATAAGACGTTTTATATCCCTGACGGCGTAGGCGGAAGATTTAGCGAACTATGTCCGGTCGGTTTGCTTCCTGCCGCTGTGGTAGGCATTGATATCAAGGCAATGCTTGCAGGCGCAAAATTTATGATGGAACAGTGCGATAGCGACAACGCAAAGAAAAATCCGGCTTTGATGGCGGCTGCTCTTCAACATTTGGCTATGCAAAACGGCAAGAATATAGGAGTTATGATGCCTTATGCGGACGGATTGAAGTTCATTGCAGATTGGTACGCGCAACTTTGGGCAGAGTCTTTGGGCAAAAACAAGACTTTGGACGGTAAGAACTGTAACGTCGGTCAAACGCCCGTCAAGTCTTTGGGCGTGACCGATCAGCACTCGCAGGTACAACTTTACGCTGAAGGACCGTTTGATAAGGTCATCACGTTTATAGGCGTCGACGAGTATCGCGCTGACGTTACGATCCCCAACGGTTGCGAAGAATATCCAAACGTTAATTTCCTCTGCGGACATTCTATGAACGAGCTTATTCAAGCTGAACGTGTGGCAACCGAGTATGCTGTGACAAAGGCGGGTAAACTCAATTACACAATAATGTTGCCCGTGCTCAACGAGTATACATTGGGACAGCTTTTGATGTACTTTATGTTGCAGACCGCTTATGCCGGCGCACTTTTGAATATCGATACGTTTAATCAGCCCGGCGTTGAGGAAGGTAAAAATGCGACTTACGCGCTTTTGGGAAGACCGGGATACGACGAGAAGAGAACGGAACTTGCGAACGCTCCTCAAAAACAAAATAAATACGTTATCTAATAATAGATAGTAATCCAATTAAGAGCCGTCCGAGATTATCAGACGGCTCGATCTATCTAATTTAGGGCATTAAATCCGTATTTTGCATAAAATATATGTATAAGAGGCGAAAATGGTAAAATTATTTGGAGAAGAAATCAAAGGCGTGATATTCGATCTTGACGGAACGTTGCTTGATTCTATGTGGGTTTGGGAAAAGGTCGATAGGGAATTTCTTGCCGAAAACGGCTTGACTGTCACAAGCGACTATACCGAAGCTGTAAAGCAAATGCATTTTGAAGAGTTGGCTTTGTATACGAAAACGCGCTTTTCTCTGCCTTTGACTACCGAACAAATAAAAAACAGATGGGTTGAGATGGTGAAAGAAGAGTATGCGAATAATATAAAGTTAAAAGACGGCGCATATGATTTTATTCGAAAACTATTGTCAAAAGGCGTAAAGGTAGCTTTTGCTACGACGCTGTTTAGAGACGTTGCCGAAATCTGTCTAGACAGAAACGGTTTGTCATATCGCAAATTAGGCGTATATTGTCCTCTTACTTCAATTGAAGAGGTATCAAGGGGAAAAGGATTTCCCGATATCTATCTTAAAGCTGCGGAAAAGATTGGAATCAAGCCAAGCGAGTGTATGGTATTTGAAGATATCCCTCTTGCTATCGAAGGCGCGAGCGCGGGCGGTTTTTTGACCTGCGGAGTATATGATAAATACTCTAATAGCGAAAAGGATTTTTCCGCTTTGTGCAAAAACTACATTCAAAGCTACTCGATTTTACTTGAATTTATAAGCGATCAAAATTGAACAATGTTTTGAATTATGTTCAAATATTCGATATAATCTACACATATCCGACAATTTTCAGCATTTAATGGTGAATTATGCTGTTGATGATGTCATTATCGTAAAAAACACAATTTGAATTTGAGTTGAGTCAACGACTTTTTATTTGTTAAGTTAAAAATATTTTACTTGTAATTAGCCATAATTAGTAATATAATATAAATATGACAAAAAGACTTCTTGCTCTTGACGACGTTGAGACCGCGTATATCGGAAGCGATTTTTCCATAAGCCATATCTCTCTGGCGATGGATAAAGGCGAGGTTTTGACGCTTTACGGAAGAGAAGGAAGCGGAAAGACATTGTTGTTGCGCTGCGTTGCGGGATTGGAGGAGATCAAATCCGGAAAGATATTGCTTGACGGTAATGAGTTGGGCGAGATAGATTTCAAAGACAGAGATATCGGATTTACGTTTGATTTTTCGTCTTTGAACAAAAACCAGACCGTAGGACAGATATTGGAATATCCTATGCGCTTGAGAAATTACGACGATGAGCGCATTGAAGACTGTATAAATAACGTTGTAAATGCGTTTTCTTTAAACAAAGAAGAAAACGTCAATGGAATGAGCGATTTTGACAAAGTCAAATTGTTGCTAGCAAGATTGTTTTGTATACCAAGGCGACTGTATTTAGTTGACGACGTGTGGAAAGATTTGCAACAAGAGAAGCAAGAGGAGATCGCCGATATATTGCAAGACGTCGTGTTGAATAAAAGCGTTGTCATCGCCACGCAGGACGTAAACTTTGCAAGAAAATTAGGCAAGCGTAATATCGCCGTTGTTGCAAACGGAGAATGTACGAGTAACCGTTCGTTGGAGAACGCTGCGCTACGTCCGGAAAATATAGAAAGCGCGATAGTTTGCGGATATTCGATATATATGGACGTTTTGGGAAAAAATGAACAAGGATATTATGCAAACATAGACGGGAAATTTTATTCAGTCAATAAGCCTTTAAGCGATATTTACGTCGGGAAGAAAGTTTGTTTTGCTTTCAAGGAAGGAATAGGAGCAAAAGGTTTTTACTACGATAAAGATTGCGAGAAAATAATTTCGCAAGAAAATAAATAATAGGGAGATCGGTTTGCAAAATTTGCGAGATCGATAGAGAGGTGTTGAATTGGACGATAGATTGAAGGATATTTTTGCGGAGGACTCTACGAGTACGCTCAATGAAAAGAAGAGCGGCAAAGTTTCCATAAAAGTTATTGCGTTGGTGACGGTAATAGTCATAGTGATTTCTGCTTGCGCTTTTATAGGCGGTATGGTAGTAGGTCGCAATAGCGGAATAAATGAAGATATGCCGTTGATGATCGAGACGTACGAATTGATCAAAAAGTATTATTACAAGGATATATCTTGGGAGACGTTCCAAGAAATGGCAGCGGCAGGTTTTGCCGGTTCTCTCGACGCATTTTCGGGAATCGTATCGTCTGACGACCCAACCGGCTCATCCGGATCAATAGGTATACAAATCTCAAGTTCTATTTACAACGAGCAGATCATTACTTTGGTTGCGCCGAATATGCCCGCTTACAGTGCAAGAGCTGTAAACAGATATGACGAAGACAATAATTTGGATACGTCTTTTGATCCTGTTGGCGCAGACGTAAAGATGAGGGAAGGGGATAAGATAGTACGTATCGGATATAAATTCGTAGATAAAGAAGGCAACGAAAAATATATTACGCAAAGAGTGGAAAATTTGACTTATACCTATTTTAGAAGCGTACTCAATCAATTTTCGGATTTCAAAGACGTAGTGTATATTATTCAAAAGTACGACGGCAACGGTGGTTATACCGACGGCTATTATGCTTTTGAAATCACTAAGACGTATGAAGATACAATGAAATACGCATATTACTATCCTTATGAAGGCGATACTGCGATAATAAGAATGACAATGTTTGACAGTGAAGCAGATGCAGACTTTGCTGATTGCGTATCTCAATTTATCAAAGATAAAAAGAAGAAGCTTATTCTCGACCTGCGCGACAACGGCGGCGGTCAGCTTACCAGTCTTGAATACGTTTCGCAGTATTTGCTCAACAACCCAACTGCAAGTCAACTGCCGATTATGAATTTGATAAGCAACGTCGGATACGGAAAAGAGCAGTCGGATATCGTCACGTCAAATTCTACCAACGTTCTCAATGAATCGTTGCCGTACGCTTTCCCAATATGCAAGTCGGTAGATGGATTTGAGATAGTCGTTTTGACCAACGGAAATACAGCTTCGGCTTCGGAGGGATTGATAGGAGCGTTGCAATATTACAACGGCACGCAAATAGTAGGTACTACGACTTATGGAAAAGGCGTTGCGCAAAGAACTTTTGAGTTGTCTAACGGACAGCTGCTATACGTCACAAACGGAAGATATTTTATTCCGACAAGGGACGCGAACGGCGCGTTGGAATGGACGGTCACCATTCACGAAAAAGGATTTACGCCGTTGCCTGAAAACGTAGTTGAGGACAGAATAGCCGATTACAGTATCGACAAATGCGTCGCAAGGGCGATGGAGATTTTTGGATACTGATCCTTGACAATACTCTATAAAAAGACTATAATAACAGAGATAATTCCTGGTCGGTGAACTTTCTCGCCGATCCGGAAATATAAATTTATATCCAAATCGATGAGCAAATCGGAGAGTAAGAAAGAAAGTATAACGCATTTACTTATGCTCCGCATTTTTGCGGAGTTTTTTATTTGCTCAAAAGGAGAATTATGAAGAGAATAGGCGTAATAGGCATAGTGCTTAGAAAAGACAAAGATACCGCTTTGGCTATACAGAATTTACTTTCGACGTTCAGTGAAATAATAATCGGAAGAATGGGCGTGCCTGATAAAGAAACCGGTATAAGCACTATCAGCGTAATTGTAAAGGGAACAAACGAACAGATTTCCGCTCTTTGCGGTAAACTAGGAAAGCTCAACGAAGTATACGTCAAATCGGCAGTGACTTCATTTGAAATCGAGGAAGCTTGATTTTTCGGGCTTTCGTATAGAAACGTTAAATTTTTATTATCATAAAAGGAGATAAATATGAAGAGCAAAAAATTCTTAGCTTTGTTGTTGATCGTTACGCTTTTGTTGGGAATAGCTTTGTTAGCCGCTTGTCAAAAGGACGAAGAAGGGTACGTTTTGGTAGTTCCCGACGGCGCGCCTGCGTTGTCTATCGCATGTCTTTCAGACGAAGTCACGACAAGCGATACGGTATATAAATTGAATAAAAAAATCGTAGCCGCTTCCGCAATACAGACAGAAGCGTCGAATAGCGATCTTGCTATAGTCCCTGCAAATCTTGCGTCGATATTATTCAACGGCGGCAACGACGTGAAAATATTGGCGGTCGTGACAAACGGTAATCTTTTCGTTTGTTCATCTCAAGAAAAGAGCGTAGACGGTATTGAGGGACTTGTTGGAAAACTCGTATATTCGATTGGACAAAACAGTGTTCCGGATATGATATTCAAGACGCTGTTGAATAATAAAAACGTTGCGTTTAAGACGGGCGAACAAGCTCAAGACGGCGTTGTAACGATAAAGTATTTTGCAAATGGAAGCGAAGTTAACGCGCGACTTTTGGCGGCGAATAAAAGTGGAGAACAAGTATACGGAGTACTTGCAGAGCCTGACGTTCAAACGGGTATTAGCGAGGGACTTTACGAGATTTTCAATTTGCAAGAGTTGTGGTCCGAATACAACTCGGATGGGTATGCGGGATATGCTCAAGCCGTCTTGATAGCAAAGTCGAACGTTTGCGAAGACGAGAAATTTGTCAAAAAACTGTTGGAAGAATTTGCAAAAAACAAAACGGTTTTGCTTGAAAATGCGGAACTTGCCGAGAATAATATCAAAGCTCTGTATCCCCAAACTTCTTTGCAAAACAATCTAAGCTCGCAAGTGATTGCGCGATGCAACATAGATACTATATCTATGGAGAACGGCAGGGAGTATTACGAAAATACGCTAAAAGCTGTAATGGCGATAAACGCTAATCTTATTGGTGGAAAGATGCCGAGCGACGAATTTTACTATATCAGTAAATGATCAAATCTAATTCGTAAAATAAGAGAATAGATTAAGGGAGCAAATGACGGGGAAAGAGAACAGAAAAAAACTATATTTATTGCTTAACCTAACTATACCTATTGCGACGTTGGTCGTCGCGCTTGCGGTTTATGCGATCGTCAGCAAAGCGGTAGGTATAGAATTGCTTGTTCCGTCAATTCCCAACATTATTAAAAAATTCTTTTTGCTGTTTGCTCAATCAAGTTTTTATAAGGCTGTGGCAGGTACGGTGGGCAGGGCGGCATTATCTTACTTTTTGTCTTTTGCGTTTGCGATTATTTTGGCTGTAGCTACAAAGATGTGTCCGTATTTAAGGCGCGCGTTATCTCCTATAATATTGCTTGTAAGGATAATGCCGACTATGTCGATAATACTGATCGCGTTGATTTGGTTTAATTCTTTCCAATCGACTATATTGGTAGCGTTCTGTGTAATTTTCCCCATGCTCTATACAAGTTTTTGCGACGCTATAGAAAGCGTGGATAAAGACTTGATAGAGATGTCGAAGACGTACAAAATAGATAGGAAAAGAATGATATTCAAAATGTATTTGCCGCAGGCTTTGCCAGTAGCTTTTACGGGCATTAAAAGCTCCATAGGGCTTAATCTCAAACTTGTCATTGCTGCGGAAGTATTGGCTCAAACGGCTGACAGTATCGGAGTGTATATGCAACTGTCAAAGATAATACTTGACACTTCTACTTTGCTTGCTTGGACTGCGGTCGCAATAATTTTGGGGGGCATATTTGAGTTGATCGTGATCGTTATTGAGAAAAAGGCGGTGAAAGGAAGATGAAGGTAAACGGATTGTCCTTCTCATACGGAGAAAAGGTGATTTTCAAAGATTTCTACTTGGATGCGCCAAACGGCAAAGTAACGTGCATAATGGGATCTTCAGGCGGAGGAAAGACTACGTTGCTTAACTGTATCAGCGGTCAACTTGATTTTGAAGGTCAAATTTTATATGGACAAAACGGTCAAAATGATATTAAGCAAAAAAGCATCTCATACGTTTTTCAGCAACCTAGACTCATTCCTTCTATGACGGTAGAGAAAAACATAGAATACGTCTTGCCTAGCAGTATGCCCAAGGAACAAAGACGGACGAGGGTAAAAGAATTTATTGAGAAAATGCAATTATCTGACTGCGCGGGTTCTTATCCTCGTTATATCAGCGGAGGGCAGGCGAGTCGAGCGTCTTTGGCAAGAGCGTTGGTATTTGAGAGCGATATTTTGTTGATGGACGAGCCGTTTAAGGGACTAGATATAAAATTGAAAAGACAGATTTTGGAAACGTTAACGCCGCTCATTAAAGGAAAGACGGTCGTATTTGTTACTCATGATATAGAAGAGGCGTTGTTGATGGCGGATAGCGTATACGTCTTGGACAGAGTTGACGGCGCGGGAGTAAAAATCGTCGGTAAAGAGGACGTTAGCCAACCGCGCGAAGACCGCGATATATATTCCGATCAACTCAATACTACAAGACAAAATATATATCGCTTGCTTACCGACGTAAAGAAGTAAAATACAATGGCTAATTTATCAACTGTTTTTTGCCATATCTACCAAATATCTTAATTTTGTTATCTGCTCGTTGTTGAGCATACAGCTTGCCGAATTGAAAAACGCTTCAAGTTTTTCATTGTCAAGCGTACCGTTTTTTCTTCCGTTGTCTACAAGCGTAAACATCTCTTGCATCAACCTTTCTTCGGACATATGCGAGTATTTATTTAATTCTTCTTCCAGCGATCCCTGCTGTGAGGCGTTGTCGTCTATTGGCATATTGCCAAAGGCGTTGAAATCTGTATTTTTATTAAAAATATTGTTATTTAAATTGTTTGACGACGGTCTGAAATTGTTTTTTTTCATAATTTTCCTTTTATTCGTTATCGTTGTAGAGTTTGTTTATTGTCTTATTTATCTCATCGGGATTTAGATTGATTTGAGCGGGAGCAGACTGTTTGTTTTGATTGCTGTTGTTCATAAGTTGGGGAAGCAACTGCATAAGCATTGACATATCTTTATTGCCTCCGCCTCCTCCCGCGTTCATCATTTGCATGATCTTTGCAAAGTCCATGTCCATAAATTCACCTCATACTATAATATGTCATAATTTTAATTGCAGTTACCGCAACTTGTTTTATTTGTTTAGCATATCGACGCATCTCAATAAAGTATGGATATCGCCGATAGAGTTGTTATATCCCACGCTTACGCGTACCGTACCGCTTTCCAACGTTCCCAGTCTCGTATGTATCAGCGGTGCGCAGTGCAGACCGCATCTGACGGCGATATCTTTTTCATTAAGATAATCGCCGATATCGGTGGATGAGTAATCTTTGAAATTAAACGACACTACGCCCGTATTTTGAGAGGAGTAGAGTTTTACGTTTTTGATTTGTTTTAATCCGTACAGCAGTTCGCTTGTCAAATATCGAGTATTGAGACTTATCTTGGCAAGATTTTGATACGTCCATTCCGCGCTTGCGCCCAAACCGATAATGCCCGCGCTGTTGAGCGTGCCGGATTCGTAAGCTTCGGGAGGTACGGTAGGCTGGGAAAGGCTTTCGCTGTGAGTACCCGTTCCGCCAAAGCGTATTGGGAATATTTTGAGTTCTGTATTGTAGACCAAAAAACCAGTGCCTTGCGCGCCGTGCAGCCCTTTATGACCGGCTGCGGCTAAAAAATCAATGTTGTTGTCGGGAACGTGCATCGCGACGTGACCGAGCGACTGCGCTCCGTCGACAAAAAAAGGTATCCCGTGTTTTTTCGCCGTTCTGCCTATTTGGAAAATGTCGGTAGCGTTGCCGGTAACGTTGGAGATATGGTTGACGCAAATGAGTTTTGTATCGTCGGTAATTGCGTTGGCTACCGCAACGGGGGATATCGCTCCGTTTTCATCAGGTGTGATCTCGATAAGATCTACGTCGAGAACTTCTTTGAGATAATATAGCGGACGCGCAACCGAATTGTGCTCGTTTGACGTAAAAATAACGTTTACGTGTTGATTTTTAAAGTTCAGCAAATAACCTATTATTGCAAGATTGCAAGCTTCGGTACAGTTTTGCGTAAAGATCAGTTCGTATCTGTCGTCGCATGAAAGCAGTGATTTTAGCGATTGACGCACGTCATAAATTTTTATTGCGGTATCGATCGAATCATTGTGTCCGCCGCGTCCCGGATTGGAAGAGTAGGAGAGTTGTTTGAATATCTCGTCAAACATTCTACGCGGTTTGAATCTTGAAGTTGCGGCATTGTCTAAATATATCATTTTTTCCCTCACAGTTTATATGTTTTTCTAATATATTGTATTAGGAGCGAGGTACATAAATACCAAGGAGAAAGTCATGAATTATCTTGTAATAGTTTTTCGCTCCCGCAACGACGCTTTGACAATGCGAAGTTACTTAGGTAGCCGAGGCGTTTCTTGCGCTATCATAAACGCGCCGCGAAGTATCACGCATTCTTGCGGAATTGCGTTGAAAATCAACAACATATCGCCGCTTACGCTGTCAAACCTGATGAAATCTTCTCCGACCAAGGTTCAATATACCGTATACGCGGTATACGCAGAGCAGGGAGGCATAGGATATAGGCTGATCCGTTAGCGCATAAATCATCTATACAAAAGGGACTGTCATCAGTCCCTTATTTTTCGTTTTTTTACCGTAGTAGGCAAAATTTGCCTAAAATTTGAGTATTTTTATCGTAATATGGCAATAAGATTACTTATATCACTTTACAAAATAGCGTAAGTGTATTATAATA
The DNA here is from genome assembly GCA_947174325.1 of uncultured Clostridia bacterium. Taxonomy (GTDB): domain Bacteria; phylum Bacillota; class Clostridia; order Christensenellales; family UBA3700; genus RACS-045. Next base: position 19,741 of record CAMWIL010000002.1, on the reverse strand, counting down.
AATTATATTTTATTTATATTTAAGGAGATTTGATCAAACTATGGTTGTTCCATTACTGTCTGCTGCGTCTGACTTGGGAGCGTCGCGATTGTCGGGTTATATCATCGCAATCGTAATACTAATTTTTTTATCGGGGTACTTTTCTTCCACGGAGACGGCTTTTTCCTCTCTCAACAGAATAAGACTTAAAAACCTCGTTTCCACAGACAAGAAAAAATACTCTAAGGTTTATTTTCTAAGCGAACATTTTGACGGACTTATCTCAACGATATTGATAGGAAACAATATCGTCAATATCACCGCTACTACGCTTGCTACAATAATGTTTACGGCTTTGATAAGCAATCAAGACGTTGCCGGCGTCGTGTCCACCGCAGTTATCACTATCGTAGTGTTAATATTTGGAGAAGTGATGCCAAAGACTATGGCAAAACGCAGTCCCGAGTATTTCGCAAGACTGACCGCGCCGTTGGTATTGGCGCTTTATTATATACTTTATCCGCTGGTATGGTTGATGGGACTTTTGCAAAAGCTCATATCAAAGGTATTCAAAAAGAAAGGTAACGAAAATATCACAGATGAAGAACTTATCACTTACGTCGACGAGGCGCAGACCGAAGGCGGACTCGACGAATACGAGGGCGATCTCATTCGTTCGGCAATAGAGTTTGACAATATGACGGTCAAAGACGTATTTACCCCCAGAGTAGACGTCGAGGCGATAGAGATAGGCGATTCAATGTCCGACGTAATGAAAGTATTCAGAGAGAGCGGTTATACGAGATTGCCGGTCTATAAAGATAACGTCGATACGATAGTCGGAGTGCTCAATCTCAAAGACTTTTATGAAGCGTATATCGACGGGGAGAGCAAATTCTCGCGTTTAGTCGCTAAAAACGTTATTTACGTTCCTGATACCATGAAGATCAGCGACGTGCTGAGAAAACTTCAAATAGCCAAGATGCACCTTGCCATAGTAGCCGACGAATTCGGCGGAACTATGGGAATAGTTACGTTGGAAGATATATTGGAACAACTTGTAGGCGAGATTTACGACGAAAGAGACGAAATAGTAGAGCCTATAGTCAAATTGACCGACGACAAATATTTGGTTCTCGGAGAAACGAATCTTGAAGAATTTTTCGAATATTTCCACGTCAATGAGAAAAACGAAGAATTCGATACGGTCACACTCAGCGGATATATCGCATTTGCTCTCGGCAGAATGCCGCAGGTTGGGGATATAGTCAACTTTGAAAAACTAGCTATTACCGTAAAGAAGATGGACAACACCGTAGTGGAAAAGGCGGAAGTCGTCATCAACGAAGAATCAGAGAGCGAAGAAGAATAATCTAGAAATTTTTTAAACGTATAAATTATCAGGAGGCAGAAATGTACAAAAAGGTCGATTCCGGAATGAACTTTTGCGAGAGAGAAAAAGACGTCATCGCATTCTGGAAACAAAACAGAATTTTTGAAAAGAGCGTAGAAAAGAATAAGGGGAAAGAGTCTTTTTCTTTCTATGACGGTCCGCCGACGGCAAACGGCAAGCCGCATATCGGTCATATCTTGACCAGAGTTATGAAAGACATTATTCCAAGATACAAGACCATGAAAGGGTATTACGTCGCGAGAAAAGCCGGTTGGGATACTCACGGTCTGCCCGTAGAACTCGAAGTCGAGAAACTTTTGGGTATAGACGGCAAGCCTGAAATAGAGAAGTACGGCATCGAGCCTTTTATCAAGAAATGCAAAGAAAGCGTATGGAAATATAAAGGCGAATGGGAGAGAATGTCCGACAGAGTGGGATATTGGGTGGATATGGACAACCCTTATATCACTTATGACGACAACTATATCGAATCCGTATGGTGGGCGGTAAAGACGATCGCAGACAAGGGATTGATCTACAAAGGTCACAAGATAGTACCGTACTGCCCGAGATGCGGAACGGCTCTTTCTTCTCACGAAGTAGCGCAGGGATATAAAGATGTCAAAGAAAAATCCGTATTCGTCAAATTCAAGAGAAAGAACAACGAAGGTTACTTCCTTGCTTGGACGACTACGCCTTGGACGCTGCCGTCAAACGTAGCTCTTTGTATGAACGGAGAGGAAAATTACGTCGAGATCAAAGTCGGCGATGAGATTTTCGTTCTTGCCGAAGCGCTTGCGCCGTCGCTTTTCGAGGAATACGAAGTGCTTAGCTTAAAGCTGGGTAAAGAATACGAATACGAAGAGTATTTACCGCTTTATGATACAAACGATACGAAGAAGAAATCTTATTACGTTACCAACGACTCTTACGTTACGTTGACGGACGGTACGGGTATAGTACATATAGCTCCCGCTTTCGGTGAAGACGACTCCAAAGTCGGCAGAAAATACGATCTTCCTTTTGTGCAAATGGTAGACGATAGAGGCAGATTTATTGCTGCAATGGGAGACTTGCAAGGCGTATTCGTAAAAGACGGCGACAAATTGATAATCAAAGATTTGGCGGAAAGAGGACTTTTGTTCAAAGAGCTTTTGTTTGAGCACAGTTATCCGTTCTGTTGGAGATGCGACACTCCGCTTTTGTATTACGCAAGATCAAGTTGGTTTATCAAAATGACGGAAGTGAGGGACAAACTTCTCAAAAACAACGCAACCGTCAACTGGATGCCGCCAACGATCGGCACGGGACGTATGGGCAACTTCCTTGAAAACGTCATCGACTGGGGAATATCACGCGAAAGATATTGGGGTACGCCTCTTCCAATTTGGGTATGTCAAGATTGCGGTAAGATAAAAGTCGTAGGCAGTAAGGCGGAACTCAAATCGCTTGGCGGTTTGAAAGAGGATATAGAACTTCATAAACCTTATATTGACAAAGTTACGTTCAAATGCGAATGCGGCGGAGAGATGAAGCGTACGCCGGAAGTTATGGACTGCTGGTTCGATAGCGGTAGTATGCCGTTCGCGCAGCTTCATTATCCGTTTGAGAATAAAGAAATATTTGAAGAACAGTTTCCTGCAAACTTTATAAGCGAAGCGGTCGATCAAACGCGAGGTTGGTTCTATACGCTTTTGGCAATATCCACGCTTTTGTTTGACAAAGCGCCGTTCAAGAACTGTATCGTACTAGGTCACGTCAATGATAAAAACGGTATCAAGATGTCCAAGCATAAGGGCAACGTAGTCGATCCGTGGTCGGTGCTCGACGTGCAGGGAGCAGACGCCGTAAGATGGTATTTCTATTCTTCGTCCGCGCCTTGGTTGCCGTCAAGATTTTCGGCTGACAACGTATCCGAGTGTCAAAGAAAGTATATGGGTACGCTATGGAATACCTATTCCTTCTTCGTGCTGTACGCTAATATAGATAAGTACGATCCAAGCAAATACGAGCTTAAAAATTGCAAACTTTCTCATATGGACAAGTGGATACTTTCCAACTTGAATACGCTGGTTGATTACGTAGATAAGTGCTTGGACGCTTACAAGATCACAGAGAGCGCAAGAGCTATTCAGGACTTTGCGGATATACTCTCCAACTGGTACGTTCGTCGAGGAAGAGAGAGGTATTGGGCAAGCGATATGAACGACGACAAGATCGCGGCGTATACGACGCTGTATACGGTGCTCGTTACGCTTGCAAAGATCACTGCGCCTTACACTCCGTTTATGTCGGAGAGCATATATCAAAACTTGGTAGTCAATTTCTTCAAAGACGCGCCTGAGAGCGTACACCTTTGCGAGTTCCCGACGGCTGATATGTCTATGGTAGACAAGAAGTTGGAGGCTGATATGGACTTCGTATTGCAAGCGGTAGTGCTTGGCAGATCGGCAAGAAATAAGGCTAATATCAAGAACAGACAACCGCTCGGTAATCTCTATATTTTGACTGACAAGAAAGTCAACGATAAGAATATTTTGAGCCTTGTTGCCGACGAGATAAACGTCAACAACTGCGAGATAGTTGCAGATAAGTCCAAGTTTATGACTTACGAACTAAAACCTCAACTCAAAACGCTTGGACCTAAATACGGCAAACAGTTGGGCGCGATAAGACAGTACCTTGCTACTTGCGACAACGCGAGCGAGATCGTCGATTGCGTCAACGGCGGAGGAGTATACAAGTTTGACGTTGACGGAGGACAAGTGGAATTGAGCTTGGAAGACTTGCTTATAACGCCTGTCAACAAAAGCGGTTACGCGCTTGAAAACGACAACACAATGACGGTCGTTATAGATACCAATCTTACCGAAGAGCTTATCAATGCCGGTATCGCAAGAGAGCTTACGTCAAAAATACAGACTATGCGTAAGGAAGCGGGCTTTGAAGTTGTGGATCATATCAAAGTCGCGTTCGAGGGCAAAGGCAAGTGCGCGCAAGTGCTTAAAGATGATAAGAGTATTTGCGAAGGAGTTTTGTGCGATCAACTCTTCGAAGGCGCGATCGACGGATATAAAAAGGAACTTGATATCAACGGCGAGACTATCGTCGTAACGGTAGCGAAGATTTAAGAATAATGATAAAAGTAGCGCGCGAGTGGAAAGACTATCAGATAATAGCAACGGGCGACGGTCAGAAATTGGAACGTTGGGGCAAACTCGTTTTGCTCCGACCCGATCCGCAGATAATTTGGAAAAGCTTGCGTCCTTTGGATAAGGATAAGTCAATAAATGCTAAGTATATTCGCTCAAATCAAGGCGGCGGAAGATGGGAGTATAAAGGCAACGTTCCCGAAAACTTTACCGTTGAGAGAAAGGGGCTTACTTTCTCGCTCAAACTCATGGGATTCAAGCACACCGGACTTTTTCCGGAGCAGGCAGTCAACTGGGATATTATGCAAGAGTTGATACGCTCTAGCGGTAGAAAGATAAAAGTCCTCAATCTGTTTGCATATACGGGAGGCGCGACTGTCGCTTGCGCAAAGGCCGGCGCTTTCGTAACACACGTTGACGCGGCAAAAGCAATGGTAGATAGAGCCAAGACAAACGCAACGCTAAGCGGTATTGAGCATGACGCAGTCAGATATATAGTAGACGACTGTCAGAAGTTTATTGCAAGAGAGATTCGCCGCGGCAATAAGTATGACGCGATAATTATGGATCCGCCGTCTTATGGAAGAGGCGCAAACGGGGAAGTATGGAAACTTGAAGACTGTATTTTCGACCTTGTCAAAGAGTGTACGAAGGTATTGTCGGACGATCCGTTGTTCTTTCTTATCAATTCGTATACTACGGGGCTTCAACCGCAAGTAATAGACAACATATTAAGACTTTGTCTAGCCGATTTTAAGGGATCGAGCGAAGCGTACGAAGTAGGATTGCCTACGGACGAGGGAATAATACTGCCGTGCGGGTGTAGCGGACTTTGGAAAGGCGGAAAAACAAACTCAACAAAGAAGAAATAAAGGCGTGCGGGGCCGTTGCCTCGTCAAAAGAGAAAACTATGGCACAGGAATTTACATACAAAGATTTAGCGGTAATTTACGAAGACAATCACGTTATCGTAGTTGTCAAGCCTTGCAATATACCTTCGCAGTCAGATTCTTCCAACGACAAGGATATGCTTACGTTGGTCAAAGAGTACGTGGTAGACAAGTACAATAAAGAGGGCGAAGCGTACGTAGGCTTGGTACATAGACTTGACAGACCTACGGGCGGAGTAATGGTATTCGCGCGTACGTCCAAGTCGGCTGCGAGATTGAGCGAACAAATCAAAAATCACGAATTTGAAAAGCAGTATCTATGCGTATCATGCGGCGTGCCTAAGGAGCGAAACGCGCATTTGAAACACTATCTTAAAAAGAACCAAGCGAAAAATCTCGTGCAGATCGTTCCGCAAGCAACAGACGGCGCAAAACTTGCCGAACTTGATTATTCTTTTATTCAGGAAGTCAACGGGTTCAGTCTTTTCAAAATAGATTTGCAGACGGGACGTTCGCATCAAATCAGAGTTCAAATGGCGTCGCAAGGTCTTCCGCTTTTCGGAGACAGTAAGTACGGGGCAAATCCGGCTACGTTTAAGCACAATCTTGGACTTTGGGCAACTCAAATAAGATTTACGCATCCTACTACAAAAGAGAAAATGACGTTTATAGTACATCCGCCAAAGGACGAAGTGCCTTGGAGAGCGTATGATATTTCAAGATTTCTCAACGTAGGTATCGCAACGAATTCTTACGACGACTTAGCGAATTACAATAAGTTGGACGACGTAAAGAACGATGCGAAGAAGTAGCAAACGGCAAATAAAAAACGGCAATTGAAATTGCCGTTTTACTATATAATACCTAAATTTTTTCAAAATTGATATAAACTTACTATTTATCTTCTTTTTCGTTGGTACTGACTTGCGCGGTTACTTCTTTATTTTCTTCGGTATTCGGTTGAACGTTTGCCGATGGCAATATTCTTACGTTGTCATTGTTATCGATGTCGGCTAGGGGAGTTTCTTCCTTGATGTTGGCTTTCGTCTTTATCGGAGTAACGTAAGTTGACATACTTGTGAAGACGTTGCGGAAGTGATCCGCGACTCTTTCCATATTGCTTATGATAGAGAGGAAAATCCCGCCGCTTTCTGCGCTGCAATCGTTGTTATGTAATCTTACTATATGATTTTTTGACAAGTTTTCTTCATACGTATCGACCAAATCTTCATATCCGTTTACTTCGTCTTTAAGCGACATGCTCTTTTGTTCAAACGCTTGCATTACGAATTCATAGAGTTTGTCGATCGCTCCTTTCATCATCTTTATCTCTTCGATAGCCGTATCGGAGAAGGTGAGATTGTTGTCTACGAGTTCGTGAGCCGATTCGCAAATATTTTCCGCATAGTCGCCAACTCTCTCGATATCCGAAATAACGTGATAGAATGACGCGATTTCCTTTTCTTCTTTATAAGAAATATCTTTTGCCGAGATCTTAACGGCGAATTTGGTAAGTTTTTTGTTGAGGTAGTCAATTCTTTTTTCTCTTTCTTCGAATTCTTTGGATTTGTCAAAGTTGAGGTTTGCCAAAGTTTCTATCGAAAGGTCGAAGTTGGTTTTTGCAAGAAAAGCCATAGAAAGCAATTCCTTTCTCAACACCATAAGAGCGATAGAGGGGGATTTAAGAATTCTTTCGTCGATGTAAGCGACAATTTTGTCTTTCTCTTCTTCTTGATTATTTTTCTTTTCGCGCACAAGTATTGTCGCCAACTTTGTAAGACCGCCGGTAAAGGGGAGAAGTATCAAAGTAGAAAGTATATTGAATATTGTGTGGAACATTGCAATTTGCGTGCTGACAACGTTAGGGAATACTTTGGCAAGCCAGTAATGTATTGCAAGTTTTTCGCTGATAAGTGGAGCGATAAATATGAATATCAAGAATATTGCCGTACCGAACACGTTGAATAGCAAGTGAATTACGGAAGCGCGTTTAGCGTTTGTATTAGCGCCGATCGATGCGAGCATTGCCGTAACGCACGTACCTATATTTATACCTAAAGTGACGAATATAGCGCTTTGCAACGTCATAAGCTGTCCGCCTTCGTCTAAGGATACGGAGCAGAGCGTAATCAATATTGAGGTAGTAGCCGCCGAAGATTGGAATACCGCGGTGAATACCAAACCTATGAGCATAAGCAATAATGGATGCGTCACGGAAGCGAGAAGATTTATTACCTCCGGACTTTTGCTTACGTCGTCCATAGAGGTGCTCATTACTCTCATACCTACGAAGATTATACCTATACCGCTGATAAGCATACCCGCTTTGGCGATTTTGTCCTTGCCGAACATCGCCATAAAAGCGCCCACGCACGCAAACGCGGTCAAGAACGGGGTAATCGGCAAACTTTGCAACGCAGTGATCTGCGCAGTAATGGTAGTGCCTATATTTGCGCCCATGATAATGCTCGTGGCTTGTTTGAGCGTCATCATTCCGGCGTTTACAAAACCGACTATCATTACGGTCGTCGCCGATGACGATTGTATCACGGCTGTAATACCTGCGCCGGTCGCTATACCCATGAATTTATTGTTGCTGACTTTGTTAAAAAGAAGTTTAAGACGGTCGCCTGCAATGTTTTGCAGATTATCGCCCATCATTTTAAGACCGATGAGGAAAGTACCCAATCCTCCTAGGAGTAAAAGTATTGATGCAAACATATCGTCGACATTATATCACATATATTTCAAAAACGCACGCGAATTATAGGGGAAAATATAAAATAATCCATATTTTATTTATTATATCCATAAATTTTACCTTCACAAACAAATAAGGCTACCGATTTGTCCATAAATTATTAGTCGGTTGCGTGTATCTATCCGGCACACGGTTCATATGATAGAGCGATAAAATTTTGTCATAGCGAATGAGTCGCGCGTGTTTTGATTATTATATCTATATGCAAAAACTTTTATCAATAATCACAATTATAATTGAATTTAAATCTTTTATAAGATATAATTGATATACGAGGTAAATATGGACAGACTAATTCTTTTGGATTCCAACAGTTTGATAAACAGGGCGTACTATGCGTTGCCTAATCTGACAAATCACGACGGACAGTATACGGGAGCTATTTTCGGATATCTCAATATGCTTATCAAAATAATAGATACTTATAAGCCTACGCACGTCATTGCTACGTTTGACAGAAAAGCGCCTACTTTCAGAAAAGCAATGTACGACGGCTATAAGGCTACGAGAAAGCCCATGCCTCACGAACTTGCAAGTCAACTTGCGCCGCTCAAAGAAATTTTGAGCGCAATGGAAATTCCTATTTTGGAAATGGACGGTTACGAAGCCGACGATATAATAGGCACGATCGCAAAAAAATACGGTACGCAGACTTTTATCGTGACGGGAGATAAGGATTCGCTTCAACTTATCGACGACACGACTACCGTACTTTTGACAAAGAAGGGAATAAGCGAAATCGCTTATTATGACGAGGCCATGCTACAAAGCGAGGGGCTTGTTCCGTCGCAGATAATAGATCTCAAATCGCTTATGGGCGATTCTTCGGACAATATACCCGGCGTTGCCGGCGTAGGAGAAAAAACGGCGCGCGATTTGCTTGCCAAATATACTACCTTGGACGGCGTATATCAACATATCGACGAAATCAAAGGTAAGTTGCAGGAGAAGCTTATACAAAGCAAGGATATGGCTTATCTATCTTATGATTTGGCTACGATAAACGTCAATTCGCCTATAGAGTTTGACGATTTGGAAAAAGCCAAATTAAACACGACTTTTTCGGGCGAAGTAAGATCTTTGCTCAAAAAACTCGAACTTACAAAAATCGTTGACAGAATGAATTTCGACGCTCAAGAAACAACGGTAAAGAATGACGTACTTATTCCAACGGCGCAGGATATAGACACTTTGGAAGGATTGAGCGAGGTATTGTCAAATATTATTTTGCATGGAAAATTTGCGTTTTCGATTTCTGGACGGATAACTTTTTCCGTAGACGACGAGTGTTATAATATCGTTATTGCCGATAACCTTTTGGGAGAGGGGATCAGTTACGGCGATTTTCTTGACGCTTGCAAAAGCGTATTTGAAAGCAAGAATATAATAAAGACTTGTTTTGATTATAAAAACAATCTTCACGTTCTTGCAAAAGACGGTATCGCGCTATGCGGAGTGGAAAACGACGTTTTGCTTAAAGCTTACTTGATAGACGCTAATAGGAACTATAAGTCAGAGCAGGAATTGTTCAACGCATACAATTTGCCTGACGGCGAAGAGAGCGCTCTGATAGCATATATAGACGGCGTACTTGATAAGGAATTAAAGGAAAAAGGGCTTGAAAAATTATACGCGGACTTAGAGCTACCGCTTGTCGAAGTTCTTTTTGATATGGAAAAAGAGGGCTTCAAAATAGATCTTGATATTCTCAACGAATTAAACGATAAGTATTCCAAAGAACTCGATTCTTTGATAAGGCAGATCGTTGAGCTTGCAGGGAAACCTTTCAACGTCAATTCGACGAAACAGCTTGCGAGCGTACTTTTTGAAGATTTGGGTTTGAAGAGCGGAAAGAAGACGAAAACGGGATATTCTACAAACGTCGAGGTTCTAAATTCGATAAAAAATCAACATCCTATCGTACCGCTTATTCTTAGACAGAGAGAGTTGTCAAAATTAAAGTCGACGTATCTTGACGGAATGTTGCCTCTTATAGACAGCAAACGTAAGATACACACGATATTTAAGCAGACGGTTACCGCTACCGGCAGACTTTCGTCTACCGAGCCTAATTTGCAGAATATACCTATTAGAAAGACGGAAGGCAAGCAAATACGCAAAATGTTTATCGCAAGCGAAGATAACGTTTTGGTTTGCGCCGATTATTCGCAGATAGAATTGCGACTTATGGCGCAGTTCAGCGGCGACGAAACTATGATACACGCTTTTAACAACAATGCCGACATACACGCGATCACGGCGTCAAAAGTATTCGGCATACCGCTCGAAATGGTAACGCCGGATATGCGCAGACAGGCAAAAGCCGTTAATTTCGGTATAATTTACGGTATAAGCGATTTCGGTCTTTCCGAAGATTTGGGTATACCCGTTTATAAGGCGAGAGATTTTATTGCGGGGTATTTTGCTACGTATCCAAAGGTAAAAGAATATATGGACAAATGCGTAGAGATCGCTAAGGAAAAGGGCTACGTTACTACTTATATGAACAGAAGAAGAGAGATACCCGAACTCAAATCTTCAAATTACAATTTGAGAAACTTCGGCGAACGCGTAGCAATGAATATGCCTTTGCAGGGAAGCGCAAGCGATATAATAAAGGTCGCAATGCTCAAAGTCCATAAAGCGCTCAAAGAGGGCGGATTTAAGGCAAAACTTATTATGCAAGTCCACGACGAATTGATAATCGACTCTCCAATCGAAGAGTGCGAGAAGGTAAAGAAGTTGCTTGTAGAGAATATGGAAAACATAACGACTGACTTTGACGTAAAACTCGTTGCGGATTGCAACTCAGGCAGAAGTTGGTTGGAGGCTAAATAATGAAGATCGCTATCATCGGCGGTATAGGGAGCGGAAAGAGCAGCGTACTTTCTCTGCTGGCAAGTTATGGCGAAAGAGTATGCGATTGCGATGAAATTTATAGGAAAATATGCGAATTGCCTATGTATATTGCGCAAATAGAAAAGGAATTTGACGCAGTCAAGGACGGCAAGATAGACAAGACAAAGCTTGCGAAAATAGTATTCTCGGACAAGGAAAAATTGAGTTTACTTAATTCTTTGTCGCATCATTTAGTCTTTGCCGAAATAGATAAGATATACAAGAAAAACGATAGTAATCTGTTCGTAGAGGTATCGGCGTTTAGCGTTGAGATGAAAAGTTATTTTGACGAAGTCGTTTTTGTCAGAAGCGAAAAATCTACCAGAGTTGATAGGGTAAAGAAAAGAGACGGGCATGAAGAGGAACGTATACTATCCGTGATGTCTAGGCAGATGAGCGCAGAAGAAATGGAAAGCGTCGCCGATTTTGTCATTGTCAACGACGGAAGTCTGCAAGCTTTGGAGAGTCAAGTCGAATGGATATTGCAATGGCTGCAAGGCTGACGAATGAGTAAAAAATCAAAATTTATTAATATGTATAAAATGGGACAAAAATTATATTCGCATCTTAGATGTGAGAACGTAAAAAAGTCGGTGATGAGCACCGACTTTTTATACGTTTGTTAATTCATTACTTCTTCGCTTTTTCTTTTGGAGCGTTTTCGACGTCTGTTTTGACGTGAACGTCAAGTTGAGGATATGGGATGGAAATTCCATTTTCGTCAAACGTCTTTTTCACAGCCTCCAACATATACCAATGAGCTGTCCAGTAATCGTCGCTTTTGGTAAAGTATCTTGCAAGAATATCAATAGAATTTGCCGAATGTTCTTTGATATTGATAAATGGAGCAGGATCTTTGAGAATAAGTTCGTTTTTGTCCATACATTCTTTAATAAGCTCTTTAGCTTTTTCAAAGTCGCAATCGTATGATACGCTAAACACTAGATCGTTTCTTCTGGTATCTTTGACGCTGTAATTGGTAACCGTGCTGTTGCCCGCTACGCCGTTGGGGATAACGACTACTTTATTGTCGCCTGTGCGCAGATAAGTGTAGAAGAGTTTTATATCTTCGACCGTACCGCTGTTGCCGGCGCATTCTATAAAATCGCCGATTTTATACGGACGCATAACGATTATTATAACGCCGCCTGCGAAGTTTGCCAACGAACCTTGCAAAGCAAGACCTATAGTCAAACCTATCGAAGTGATAGCCGCGGCGATACTAGAAGTTTCAATTCCCAAATATGCGAGTACGCAAGCAAAGCCTATAAAGACAAGTATTCTTTTCAACCAGGGAATAGATACCTTTCTCAAAGTTTCGTCTACGTTTTTCTTTTGCAGTCTTTTGTTGATTTTTTTGCAAATCATCTTGATAATTGCGCAATATATAGCGAATACTATCAAGGCAATGACTATTTTCAAGCCTTCTGTAACAAGCCAGTTACAAACCGTTGTTACTATTTCCGAAAACGTCACGGACATTAAATAAGTCATAGTTGACACCTCTATATTTTATTTTGATTAAATAATATCAAAAATTATCATATTATGCAATTAATTTATCGCATATGCTTAAATCTAAATAAATTTTATTAATTTTATACGATAAAAAGAAAGAGCTTGATTTGTTCGTTCTTGATTTTGTATAAAATGTATGTTATAATACAAAAAATAAATTAAATTATAAATATAAAAATGATCTACAAAATTTTGAATTACGTTTCTTTGGATAGAGGATTGATAAAAGCCCTTGAAAACTTGGACAAAAAGCAGCAGTCCGAGGCGTTGCGATTGAGCAAGAAATTAAGCAAAGGGAATGCGAATTGTTTATCTAAGAAAGAGCCTATGATAAAATTAGCGGCTTCGTTGAAGTCTGCAGAAAAGACGTTGTCAATATATAAAAAATACGGTATAAGCGAAGATATTTTTAGATCTACGTTTGACGATATAAGAATTTGGTGCGAAAATTTCGACAACAAAGGCTTAGATAATATAGGTTGGATAAAAAATCATATAAATTTCAAACTGTTTAAAATAGGAAGATTGCAATTTCAATTTTTCAAGTGCAGATCGCGTTTTTTAGATTTTTCTAAACAGCCTTTTTCAAGAGGAGAAAAGGTGATAAATATTCATATCCCGCAAGGAGAGAAGTTGAATATCGACGAGTGTAAAAAATCGCTTTGCAAAGCAAATGAATTTTTCAAAGAGTATTTTCCCCAATTTAAATACGGTTATTATTTTTGTGAGAGTTGGTTGCTTTGCGAAAACAACCGTAAATTTATGGACGAGAACTCAAACATTGTAAAGTTTATGAATTTATTTGATATACGTTGTAATATACCGTACGAAAAACAGACGTTTGAAAGAATATTTGGTATTGATATGAATTCAAAATCTCCGATTTTCGGTAACGATGAGGAAAAGAGAAAAGCGGAAATATCTTGCCTTTCGGAAAACACGTCGCTTCAAAGGTCGGCAAAGAATTATTTGCTAGACGGCGGTAGATTTGGAATGGGTATAGGAATTATCAATAAGGATAAATGCGTTGGAAATGAATGACAGAAAAGTAATGAAGTGGATAAAGAGAATAGTGGTTTTTACAGCCGTTGCAGGGTTTGTATCTTGTTTGATAAGCATTTATCAAAAAAATGAATCTGCGGAAATGGTGTTACGGATTTTAGGTTTTTCTCTGTTTGGTTTAGCTTTTTTGCTTGGTATAGCGGGCGGATTGATTAATAGTAAACACCTGATAAAAAGAATTAAAGAAGAAAAGAATAAACAACGAGAAAGATACGAAGAAGATAAATCGGCTTGGGAAGAAGAGTCTATAGAATTTATCAATGACACCGGATATGGAGAAGAGCATAAGAAAAGAATTGCGGTTAGGTGGTTATTTCATTTGGGTAATGCCAAAAAGAATATAAAGTATTTTTCAAATAAAAGCAGGATATTAGGCGGAATTATGATAACCGTATGCGCGCTTCTTGCCGTATCTATAGTACCGTTGTTCGCGTTTGGCAAAACGGTAGCAGCTTTAATAGTTCTCGGAAGTTTTTTTGCCATATTTATTACTTCGGCTATCATAAACTCAATTATTGAAAAGAAATCGATATCAAGAGGAGTTAGATATAAAAGAGAGATATTGAATGGCAAAATGAGCGATTGCGAAGAGAAGGCCGCTAAGGTAATTGGCTGTATATTATCAAGCGAGAGCAGTTTTTCCAGCGGAGGAGCGGCAAATCGCTACTATAATGAACGCACGAAAATACTTTCAACGACGTATAGGGTAATTGTCGACGTAGACGGAGAAGAAAAGACGGCTTTCAGTAAAAAGTTTTACAATGAGGGAGATATCGTTAGGGTTGTGACTAAACCTAACGTAAAATGGGCGTCGATTCTGCAAGACAAAGCTATGTCGACAAACGTGACGATAACAGAGGCAAGCGAAAGCGACGCGGAACTTATTTGGGAAATGCAGAAAGTCGCTTTTGCCGATTTGTTGGAAAAGTATGAAGATTACGACACCTCTCCCGCAAACGAGACGCTTGACAAGGTTAAATCAAGGTTTGAAGATCCTTACACTTATCATTATTTTATTGAGGCAGAGAATCAAATAGTCGGAGCATTACGAATTATCGATAGAAAGTCGGAAGAGAATAAAAAGCTTTCGCAAATTTTGATTTTGCCTGAATTCAGACGCAAAGGATACGCATATTCTGCGATAAGACGAGCGGAGAATATTCACGGCTCAACAGGGTGGGAATTAGATACGATTTTACAAGAAAAAAGTCTTCGCCTTATGTACGAAAGTTTGGGCTATAGACGGACGGATTATACCAGAGTCGTCAACTACAAAATGACTTTGGTCGGTTATGAGAAATAAAATAATTTTGTACGATATGGGTTGATTTTGCGAGTTTATAAATCTCTTTTGACGTTGTAGAGATAACGTCTTATACGTATTCTCGATAAAATTTCGACTTGACTTTTTCCGTATTTTTATGCTATTATAATGTTACAAAAATACTAAAACGGAGATGTGAGTATGAGTAAAATTATCGCCATAGGAAGAGAGCTCGGCAGCGGTGGACGCACTATCGGAAAGACGGTTGCAAGCAGACTGGGAATACCTTATTACGATCGTGAAATAATCGACAAAACTGCGGAAGAATCGGGCTTGGCTATTGATTTTGTAGAGTCAAACGAACAAAAAATTTCAAGCGATTTACTGTATAAATTCGGAATGGGTATGAGTTATGGCTACGGCAATCAGATAATGCCTATATCAAACCAAATTTATCGCGCTCAAATGAAGGTCATTAAGGATCTAGCGGATAAAGGTCCGTGCGTTATTGTCGGACGGTGCGCAGACTATATTCTCAAAGACTACGAAAATCTTTTGCGAGTATTTATTTATTCCGATATTGATCATCGCATAGAACACGCCGTGAGATTTTACGGTATGAATGAACAAAACGCGAAAAAAACAATTCGTAAATCAGATAAGGAACGCGCAAGGCATTATAATTTGTTTACCGACAATACTTGGGGAGATCGCAGTAATTACGATCTTATGTTGGACAGCGGTTATTTGGGACTTGACAAATGCGCAGATTTGATTTGCTATTTGTCGACTGATTCTTAAAACAAGTTATATCGGATTTTGCCGACTGCGGACAACTCTCTGCGGTCGGTTTTTTTATTTTACTTTTTGCGTTTTATTTGCCTAATAAGTAGGACATTTGTTATAATCAAATAAAAAAAGGTGACGGTAATGATAAAGTTTGATGAAATGCAAGCAACAAAAATTCCAAACTTCTACGGCGGAGAAGGGGCTATCGAGGCAACTATGGTAGTTGACGAATTAAATAAAATATTGAAAGGTAGATTGGTAAAAGGATCGTCTATTGGTTTGCATAAACATGAAACTTCATCAGAAATCATTTTTATCCTTTCGGGAGTCGGAAAAACTATTTGTGACGGAGTAGAAGAAAAATTGCAATCAGGCGATTGTCATTATTGCAAAAAAGGCAGCGAGCATACTCTTATAAATATCGGAGATGATGACCTTATTTTTTATGCGGTAGTTCCGCAGCAATAAAGCATAAAAAGACCGCCCGCAAAGCGAGCGGCTTTCTTTTACTTATCTATCAGAACAATCGGAAGCAACAACATCCGTTACGTCTGTTTTGTCTGCGATTGCAACAGTTGTCGTTTTGAGAACAACACCTATTGCAACCTTGCCATGCATTGAATATATGCCAACAGTTGTTATGGCAACAGCATTGATTGCAATTTTGCCAGCCGTTTTGTCGGCAACCGCACTGACTGCAATTTAGCCAATTATTTTGTTGAGAATTGCACTGACTGCAACTTTGACATCTATTTTGTTGGCAGTTGCAGGGGCAGTTGTTCCATTGCCATTGGTCGCAATCGTTGTTCCATTGACAGCAGTTGCAGGGGAAGCAACGGTAATGCTGAGTAATGATCGGCATTGGGATTGCTTGATTTACAACAGTGTTTACGGGATTGCTGTAAGTGAAGATTGGTTGTTCTCCTGACAAGGTTCTTACGTTTGAAATATTTGTTATCGTGCTCATATCAGTTCACCTTTACGTCAAATTCTACCGTTACCGCAGCGCCGACTGCAAGGTCGGGAAGATCGAAACCTGTCTGCGGATTATAGGCGGGGTAGGTCACGCCGTTGATTTTTACGCTGCCTGCCGTAAACGTCGTTCCGACAGGGATGGGGTCAGTAAAGACTAGATCGGTCTTTGCGAGAGTACCCGTGTTTGTGATTGTCGAAATATAGTGCAAAGTATCGCCTTTGACGGCAAAAGCCTTATCTACGCTCTTCACGTTTGTCAGTCTGTTGGAAATGATATCTACGGAAACGGTATTCGTATTTTCCGAAAAATTCACGTTGCCTCTTGACGGATCTACGACCGTATAGTTGAGCGTAGCGTTGTTAGTTACAGGCGTTTGCGTCATAGGATTGTTTGCCTGAATGGTATAGGTTACCGTAGACGCTTGCCCCGGATCTAAAGCGGGAAGAGCGAAGCCCGCGATCGGGTCGTAAGTTGGCTGAGAAACGCCGTTTACCGTTACGCTTCCTGCAACGTACGTAGCGCCGTTCGTCATTGTGTCCTTGAAGACAAGATTGAAGAGCTGAGTCTGCGAGTTATTTGTTATCACAACGCTGTGTTGAGAAGTTTCGCCTTCTTGTAAAAACGTTTTATCGCCTGTCTTTACTTTGGGAACGGAGTAAGTTAAAATTTCCGTAGTCACCGTATTACTATCCAACTCGGCGGGAAGCGTTTGCCCGTCAGGTAAGACGTAGTTGAAAGCGATATTTGATTTATTTGATATTATCATAAATGATCTCCTTAGTTTACTTGTACTTGAAATGTTACTGTTACGCTGGCTTGCGGCGTTAAGTTTGCCGCAAAAAATCCTGTCTGCGGATCATATGCGGGATAGGAAACGCCGTCTATAGTAACCGATCCGTTTACAAACGTCGTTCCTGCGGGTATTTCGTCTTTGAATATGACGTTGGTAACGGGAACGCTTCCTGTGTTTTTAATTACGGAAGTATAGGTCAGAATATCGCCTTTGACGGCAAATTCCTTATCTACGCTTTTTACGTTTGTCATTTGACGCGATATTATAAATACCGCAACGGGATTGGAGTTGGAAAAACTCGAAGCCGAATATCCTGCAAACGGGAAGAATTCATAGTTCACCCTTGCTATATTGAATATAGGATTAGTATTTGGCAGCGAATTTACAGTAACTTTGAACGTTACCGTAACAGTTTGATTAGGCGCTATAGTAGCGATTTCTACCGGCAAAGAACCTGCATATTGAACTCCGTCAACAGTGATTGAATTGGCAACAAGGGCAGTCTCCGGCGGAAGCATATCGTTTACGGTAATGTTCAAAGCGTCTACAGTCCCCGTATTTTTGATTGCCAAAGTATAGGTTATTTCTTCGCCCACGTCCGCATAAGTCTTGTCTGCCGATTTGGTTACTACAAGGTTTGCGCCCTTGCTGTCTATTTGCAGCGCAAGCGCATTCGGGACGTAAAGGTCGCCGTCGCTCGTAAACTGTATGACCGCGCTTGTTTGACTTGCCGCTAATTTGTCGGAAACGTCTATTGCGGTAATATCCCAGCCTTGACGGCAGGCTGAAGTATTTGTGCCTGCGGCAGCGTTTGCATTACGGTTGCCGAACGTGCCTGACGTGTCGAGGACGCCGTTACTGTCGTTGATCTGCGAAGCGAAGAAGTTGTCTTCCGGATTATTTACGCCGGAAAGCGCTTCAAGAGTGCCAACGCTTTGACCGAACAGCATTCTATCGCCGGTGAGAACCGCATCGCCCTCCTGAGCAGAAACGAATATCTTACCGGTTATCGGTAAAACGCTTGGAGTAAGGAAGTTTGATACGTTCACCGTGGTACTTCCGGTGTCGGGGGATACTACAGTACCTCCGCTCCAAAGTGTCAGGTTTCTTAAAGGCTGATTTGGATTTTCGTATACGACTGCAAGCGTCCAACCGGCGTGGTTGGTATCTGCGGTTCTATCGTCTAACGCTTCTATCAGCGCGGGAACTCCTTCAACGGCATACGTTCCGCCAAGCGCAGATTGCACAAAAGTAGTAACGTTTGCCGTTCTGACATAAAATCCTACGGTGATGTTGCTTGCGGGAATGTTGAACGTTTGCGCAGTTACGGGATCGGGCGCTATCGGATATGTTCCCAAGGGGGTAGTAAAGATAACTCTATTGTTTAACAATGCGGAAATATCATTGACGGAGGAACGAAACAGACCGCCCCATACAAGTTCCGCGTATAGCACAGTCGAACCTGCCGGCAGATTGAGGACAGCGCGCGAGCCGTTAAGCGTATATACTAGCGTTGTTCCGGCGGGGAACGTTCCGACTTGCAATGCAGTGTTTAGACTTGTAAACGCGCCGATTGAGCCTTCCGTGCCGGGAGCGTTTTGATTGGCTGCTTTGCTCAATCCAAGCGTATTGCCTGTGAAAACGATACCGCCTTTTTTTACGTCTGAATAACGTTGAATGAAAGACATATTGATCTCCTTTTTGAAAAAAATACTACATACGTCCATTGCGTAAGGCAACGATCCATATGTAGTAAAATAGGTGTAAGTATGTGCTTTCATTTTATAATATGTTACTAGTTGCAAAAACGTTATAGATAGGGGATAATTTTATTTTTTGTAAGATCAATGAAACTTGTATTGATGTAAGCGAGGAATAGTCAGTTCAAAACTTAACGAGGCGGATGAGCGAGAAAAAAGGACACTCTAATTTAAGAGTGTCCTTTTTTGGTGCGGTTATCGGGACTTGAACCCGAACGGTCTCCCATACGCCCCTCAAACGTACGCGTCTGCCTATTCCGCCATAACCGCTTAACATTGCACTACCTATATTATATAAAAGTTTGTCGATTGTCAATTGTTTTTGAATATTTTTATTTATAAATTTGTTCAAAGGTTTTTTTAAGAACCAAATCGACCGCTACAAGCCCCTTATATATTTTAAATATTTTATCAGTATTTGCCGCCGAAAAAAATTTGTAAAATTATTAAAAGTATTTTCAAAAAAACTCTTGACAAACAATACTATGCAATGTATAGTATTATGT
>CAMWIL010000001.1 GCA_947174325.1 uncultured Clostridia bacterium | reverse complement strand
GATGATGCTCGTGTTCGCGCTCTTCGTCATGGTGGTGATGGTGTCCGCAACCGCACTCCTCACCGTGTTCGTGGTCGTGGTGATGATGCTCGTGTTCGCGCTCTTCGTCATGGTGGTGATGGTGTCCGCAACCGCATTCCTCGCCGTGTTTGTGATCGTGGTGATGATGTCCGCCGCATACGGGACATACTTCCTCTTCTTCCAAAGCTTTCATTTGAGAAACCAACGACGATACGTTTGTCATAGCGTCGAATATCTTCTCTCCGCTGAGTTCTTCCCAAGGCGTGGTCACTATTACCGCTTGCGGATTTAATTCTTTGACAGTATTCAAACAATATTGGAGCTTGTCCTCGTCAATGCCAGTCGTATGGCTCAAAACCACGCACTTTGCTTGCTCGATTTGATTTTTATAGAATTCGCCGAAATTCTTCATATACATTTTGCATTTTTTTGCGTCTACTACGGCAGTCAACGAAGATATTTCGCTGTTTGGAAGTTCTGCCGAAAGCACTGCCTGCAAAACGTCGCTGAGTTTGCCCACACCGGACGGTTCGATGATTATTCTCTCCGGCGAATACTCTTCATAAACTTTATTAAGAGCTTTTTTGAAATCGCCGACCAAAGAGCAACATATACATCCGCTGTTCATTTCGTTTATCTGCACGCCCGCTTCTTTAAGAAAACCGCCGTCAATACCTATATCGCCAAACTCATTCTCGATAAGTACGATCTTCTGTCCTTTAAGCGCGGAAGAAAGCAATTTTTTGATCAAAGTAGTTTTGCCGGCTCCCAAAAAACCGGATATAATATCAATTTTCAACATATTATCACCTCTGCATTTTCTATATAAATTGATTTTCTTTATTGTCTGTTTTATACGTTTTGCGACGGTAAAATTTATTTGGTAAAGACGTAAGTCGTGACTGACTTTGCGCTTACGCTAAACGTACCGTCGTTTTCATACTCGCTGATCTTCCAATTCTCGTCTGCGTTGGTGACGATCTCTTTTACGTGGGAATATCCGCCTTTTATCTTGATGTTTTTCGTCTTATCGCTATCGTTGAGTACGATCAACGTAATACTGCCGTCCAAGTTCTCAAACGCAACGCATTCCACGCCGTTCATTTGCATAAAATCGCTGTAACTTGACTTTATCCTCACACTTCCCTCGCCGACGTATTTCGAAAACTGTCCCAAAACGTAATATCTCTTAGTAACGTCAAGACTCGATACGTTGTCTTCATCGACTAGCCAATATACAAGACCGTCCTCATATCCGCCTCTTGCTATTGACAGCCAATGCTGCCAATCGGTCGCGTTGAGGATCGCCAAATCTCTCATAATGACTTTTCCGCAATGAAGTCCCATATCTATACTCGGATCTACGCCCCATTCCAGCGTGCAATACTCGCTCATCGACACGCTTATCTGCGGATAATATTCGGACATATAATTAGCGAAATTTCTTCTGTAATACTTTGACGTATCCGCTCCGTAAGAATGTACGGAAATATGAGTAAGATCGTTGAAATAATCGTACTTTTCAAACTCCGTCATATACTCGTTGAAATTAGTTCTGTTGGAAAGTATCATCTTGTAATTTCCGCTCTCGAATATATCCATTACGTAGTCTGTGGAATTGACGGCGTTGAAATCTTTGAGTTTGGTATAAAATACGTCGTAAAACTTTGCCAAAACTTTCGGATCGTAATGACAGCCTTCTTGCGTAGCGCCCTCGCCGCCCCACTTCCATTGAGGTTCGTTGACAGGCGAGATAAATATCTTGATATCGTTTCCGTACTTGCCTACTATTTCTTTATACAGATGATCGACGATCACGAGCATATAATCGGAAAACGCGCCGTAACATTCTTCTTTGAGGTTGTTGTCATACTCGTTTTCGCCGTGAGTCTTGTTGTTTTTCGTCATCAAATAATGCGGTGAATTTGCAAAAAATACAATTTGCTTTATATTGCCCGTGGCAAGCGCTCTTTCAAACATATCCACGGTAGCCTTATCTCTCGTAAAATCGTAATTGGCAGGATCTGCAAATACGGAATAATCTCCGCTGAACTTCTCTGCGACAAAAAAGCTTTCCGCGCCTCTCAACGCATCCTCATAATTATCGCTTTCCACTCCGCCTGCGCCAACGTTGTATCTAAAAGTATTGAGCGCCAATCCGCTGTCTCCGTAGAGCATTTCGACAGCTAAATCTTTGAATTCGCCGTCTTCGAGTTTGCCCAACTCTTGATATATCCACGCCGAAGAAGCGCCAAACCCGTTCATAGTCTGATATTTTTTAGACGTATCCAAAGTAATAGACGTCGCGCCGAAATTGACCGCCAACGTATATACGCCGAACGCAGCCGCGACGAATATCGCTATACATAAAATAATCGCAAATACCTTTTTCTTTATCATAAACGTCGCCCTATATTATTTACCCAAAATACTGCCGGAAGTAATTTCTTGAGGAGGTTCTCCCGTAAAGATATACGTAGAGACCGAATTAGCGGGAACTTCGATATAATCGTTGAATTCGTATTCTCTGACCGCCCAATTTCTATCCGGATCAGTTATTATCTCCGTGACCGTGCCGTAACCGCCGTAAAGTCTTATTTTATGCGATCTCGAAGAATCGTTTATCACCACGAGCGCAAGTCTTCCGTCCGTCTTGATAAACGCCGCGCACTCCACTCCGTTCCAACCGAGAGAATCGCCGTATTCAGTACCTATTCTCACGCTTCCCGGCTCAATGAACTTGCTGAACTGTCCCATAGCGTAATATCTTTTCGTCACGTCGATGGTATTATCTTCGGTATGCCAATATACGAGACCGTCCTCATAATTATACGTCGATACCGACAGCCACCAATTCCACTTGACGGCGTTGAGAGTAGTCAAATCGCGCATTATTACCTGCGCCGAATAAATTCCCATATCCATACTCGGATCGACGCCCTCGCGCAAAACGCAATATTCGCTGACGTTGATTTTCTTGCCCTCATAACTTCTCATAAGGAAGCTGTACGCCACGTTGCGGGCTCTCACGTTGGTATCCGCGCCGTAAGAATGGGCGGACAATACGTCTATCTCTTCAAAATAGTCGTATTTGGAGAGCTCTTTCATATACGTCTGGAATTTCGCTCCGCTATCGGTAAGCTTATAATTTCCGCTCTCGAATATATCCATCATAAACGATACGCCATGCGCTTCGTTGTAAGTCTTGAGTTTATTATAAAAAACGTCATAGAACTTCGCCAACACCTCGGGATCGTAGTGACATCCCTCTTGCGAAGTGCCGCGACCGCCCCAATCCCATTGCGGTTCGTTGACAGGCGAAATATAGACTTTTATGTTTCTGTCGTACTTGCAGATTATATTTTGATACAGCCAATTAGTGATCACCAAAAGATAATCGGAAAAAGTCTCGTAACATTCTTCCTTAAGATTGTTTTCCTTCGTTCTGCTGCCGTGAGTAAGTCCGTTTCTCGTCATCAAATAATGCGGCGAGTTGACGAAAAAGACTACTTCGTCGATATTGCCTTTGGAAAGGGCTTTCTCAAAAAGTTCTCTCGCGCCTTGATCTCGCGTGAAATCATAGTTTGCAGGATCGGCAAATACCGAATAGTCCCCTCTAAACTTATCGGCGTTGAAAAAACTCTCCGCGCCTCTCTGCGGATCGGAATAAACGTTGAGTTCCTTTCCTCCTCCGCCGATATTGTATCTGAATATGTTCAAAGCCAACCCGCTGTCGCCGTAAAGCTTTTCAATAGCTTCTTCCTTGATCTCTTCGTCTTCGATCAAACCCAACGCTTGATACGTCCAAGCCGAAGAAGCGCCGAATCCTTCTACCGTCTGATACTCCAAATCGGCTCTGATTTTCAATCCCGTCAAACCGTAGTTTACCGACAAAGCGTATCCGCCCAACGTCGCGCCTATGATCAGCATTACCGCGAGCAGTCCGACCGTCGTATATAATAACACTCGTTTTTTCATAAGTCTTCCTTTGAATCCTAACTTATACTGTTGAGCCAGTCATTTCTTAGTATATATTTTTAATATAATATTATTTTAACAAATCATATCTTATCCGTCAAGAAATTTCGTCCAAATAGCCCTCGTTTAAGGCTTCAAAAAGCTGCTTGCGCAAGGTTTTAATGCGCGATAATAAATTTATAGCAAAATTTTCGATATTTCTATACAAAAATCATTGACATTGTATAGGAATAGAATTATAATCGTTTTGTTTAATAATTCTAAACTTATTGTTTATTATCACAAAACCTTATAAGATTTAAGTTTACAATTACTAAACCTAGCAACATTGACCGAAAACAGGGAGAATACGTTATGGACTTGGGCATAAAAATAAAGCGTCTTAGACTGCAATGCGGACTTACGCAAGAAGAACTTGCCGACAGATGCGAATTGACAAAAGGATACATTTCCCAACTGGAAAACAACCTCACTTCCCCCTCCATCACCACGCTTATAGATATATTGGAAGTGCTGGGAAGCGATCTAAAATCTTTCTTCAACGAAGAAGTCGAACAGAAAATAGTATTTGAAGAAAAAGACTTTTTTGAAAAAGAAGACGATGGAGAACTCATTACTTGGCTAGTGCCCAACAGTCTTAAGAACGAAATGGAACCTATTCTGCTCACACTTCAGCCGGGAGTCAGCACGACGGAAGATATGCCCCACGAAGGAGAAGAATTCGGGTACGTTTTGGAAGGAAACGCAATATTACATTTGGGCAAAAAATCATACGAGATAAAAAAAGGTAATTCTTTCTACTTTACAAGCAAGAAAAAACACTTTATAGAAAACAACGGCGATACCCAGACTAAAATTCTATGGGTATCCAGCCCGCCGACATTCTGATATCAAGGGAGAAATACAATGGAAAAGAACAACGATTATATCATTCAACTGCAAGGACTTTGCAAAAAGTACGGCGAAAAGACCGTCGTCAACAACATCAACCTCAATATCAGAAAAGGCGATTTCGTTACTTTTCTCGGACCTAGCGGCTGCGGAAAAACTACAACGTTGAGAATGATCGCCGGCTTTGAAATGCCCACTGAGGGAAAGGTGCTTTTCGACGGCAACGACATTGCAAAACTACCGCCTCACAAAAGACCGGTAAACACCGTATTTCAAAAGTACGCGCTATTTCCCCATCTCAACGTCTTCAACAATATCGCGTTTGGACTCAAACTCAAAAAGATAGAAGTCGACTACGTCAAGAAAAACGGAGAAAACGGCGTAAAACAAATCAAACTTAAAAACTTTTTGGTGAACCCGCAAACAGGCTCGCCCGATTTTTCCATTGCGCATAAAGATTATTTTTCTTATATTGAAAAAGGCTACGTAAAACTTTGCAAGATCAAGAAAACTATCAACAAAATGACCAAAAAAGGAAGACAGAAAAAAGAGGTCAACGGATATAAATATTATATCGACGAAAAGGTTAGACGCGCGCTTAAAATCGTAGGACTTAGCGACTACGAAACGAGAGACGTAGACTCTTTGTCAGGCGGTCAGCAACAGCGTGTCGCAATAGCAAGAGCTATCGTCAACGAGCCTAAGGTGTTGCTTCTCGACGAACCTTTGGGCGCGCTCGACCTCAAAATGAGACAGGAAATGCAGATCGAACTCAAAGAAATGCACCGCACTTTGGGAATAACGTTCATATACGTCACGCACGACCAGGAAGAAGCGTTAACTATGAGCGATACCGTAATAGTAATGAAAGACGGCTCAATCTGCCAAGAAGGCACTCCTATCGATATTTACAACGAACCCAAGACAGCATACGTCGCAGACTTTATCGGCGAATCAAACATACTTGACGGCGTAATGATAGACGACTACAAAGTCAATATCGTAGGCGCAATGTTCGACTGCGTAGACGCAGGTTTTGGACAGAATACGCCCGTCGAT
Organism: uncultured Clostridia bacterium; assembly: GCA_947174325.1. Lineage (GTDB taxonomy): Bacteria > Bacillota > Clostridia > Christensenellales > UBA3700 > RACS-045. The sequence continues at coordinate 76,940 of CAMWIL010000001.1, read as the reverse complement.
ACCGTTATACGTCCTGAGGATATAGAAGTGCGCGAAGCGGGCAAAGGTCAGTTGTTAGGCGTAATAAAATCCAGTATGTTCAGAGGCGTACACTACGAAATGGTATGCGAATGCAACGGCTACGAATTCACGATCCACAGCACGATCGAATCGCCCGTCGGCAAAGAAGTGGGATTGTACGTCGCCCCAGAAAATATTCAAATTATGTATAAAGAGCACGTCGACAATACTATCAACGTTACGTTCTCTTCAAATACGACTTTCAATATGTACGGCGGAGAATACGAATTCGATCCGACTGCGTTGTTTGAAAACTGCTCTTACGACAGCGAACAGGATATTTTGACTATCGACGGAAAAGAATGTTCGCTCAAAGGCAAAAATGCAAAAATCAATTTCGGCTTTACCGATATAGACATGACCGACGACGAATACGCAGCTCCTTTGGCGGGCAACGTCGAAAGTATGATATACAAGGGCAAAAATTATATCGTCGACATCAAGACGGACGACAATAATCATATCTATGCGGACACCGAATATCTATGGGATAAAGGCGACAGAGTCGGCATAAAGATAGACGGCAAGAGTTTTGGGCTAGTAGAATGCGACGAACTCTTCGAGGAGGGCGAAAATGTTTAAGAAACTTCTCTCTCTTCCCTACGCGCTGTTTATGTTGCTTTTCGTACTGCTTCCGTTGGTGCTTATACTCGTATTCGCGTTTATAGACGCTAGCGACGGAACTTTCGATCTGCTCGCCAATTTCAAAGAACTAGCCAAAGAAGACGCTCTTGGCAAAGTAGTAAAAAATTCATTTATTGCAGGATTTTCTACGAGCGCAATTTGTCTCTTGATAGGCTACCCCATAGCGTATTATCTTACAAAAAAAGAATTCAATAAAAAAGGCGTAATGATAGGACTTTTTATCGCGCCGATGTGGGTCAACTTTCTTTTGAGAATGATGGCTACGAAAGCGGTTTTCAGCGTATTGGGCGTAAAACTCGGTATGGGCACCGTTATATTCGGACTCACATACGAATTCCTCCCTTTTATGATAATGCCTTTGTACAACACTCTTTTAAAGATCGATAAGAGTTATATTGAAGGCGCGGGCGATCTCGGCGCTACGCCTACCAAAGCGTTTTGGAAAGTCACCGTTCCGCTCTCAATGCCGGGCGTGATAAGCGGACTGACTATGGTGATGATACCTTCCGTTACTACTTTCGCTGTCACAGAGATAATGAGCAACGGCAAAATGATGCTGCTCGGCGATTTTATATACAACTTAAAAGCCGACAGTTTGAATATGGCGGCGGCAATATCTTTCGTCCTGCTTTTGTTTATGATCGCCTCAATGGTAATATCCAACAAATACGACAAAGACGGCGGAAAAGGAGGCAGATTATGGTAAGGAAAATACTTGTCAAGACTTTTATCGCTATCATACTGATAATGCTCTATCTGCCCATAATTTGGATGGTCGTATTCTCTTTCACCGACACTCCTTCGTTCAGCGATTGGAACGGCTTTACGTTTGACAACTACGTCAACTTGTTTACAGGCAACAGCAAGAACGCAGATTTGATACAGAGCGCTATTCTCAACACTTTGTTCGTGGGCGTTTTCGTAAGTCTGCTCTCGACGATACTCGGCACGCTAGGCGCGATAGGTCTGCATGCGATACACAACAAAAAGATAAAAACGACCTACTCCACCGTCAACCAAATACCTATGATAAACAGCGAAATAGTCACGGCGATCGCGCTTGCGTTGGTATTCAATCTTTTTGCGTCTATGTTCAAGATAAACGACGGCAGTTGGGGAATGACGGCGTTCAAACTGATTCTGGCGCAGACCTCTTTCTGCGCGCCGTACGTGCTTCTCAACGTACTCCCGCGTTTGCAAAAATCCGATAATAAGATATACGAAGCGGCGTTGGATCTCGGTTGCACCCCCGCAAAAGCTATGTTCAAAGTAGTTATACCTGACATTTTACCGGGAATTGTAGTCGGCGCGTTGCTTTCTTTTACGCTGTCGATAGACGATTTCGTTATCACAAAAGTCAACGTTACGTCGTTTGAGACGCTATCGACTATGCTCTACGGTCTCAAAAGCGGCAAACAGCCTTTGCCCGCCGATATAAGAGCGCTGTTTACGATAATATTCTTTATCGTGTTCGCTCTGATGATGATACTTTACAGTCCTCGCAAAAAGACTGAAAAAGAAAAATAGACAAGGAGAAGAAAATGAAAAAGAAACTAATTGTTTTTGCTTTATTGACTGTAATGCTCGTTACGCTTGCCTTGCCGATTTTTTTGACAGGTTGCAGACCTCGCGACGAAGTACTTAAAGTATATAATTGGTCGGAGTACATAGGCGAAGACGTGATAGACAAGTTTGAAGAATACTATCATGAAATAACCGGAAAAAACATTAAAGTAAAGTACGATATGTTTGACGAAAACGAACTTATGTACGCGCAGATCAAGACTACGCAAGCCGACTATGACGTCATATGTCCGTCTGATTATATGGTAGAAAAGATGATCAAAGAAAAACTTCTCGTAAAGCTCGCGCCCGATTTGAGCGAATTGGGGTACGGCGAGATCGAAGATTACCGCGACGGAACTTCCCCGCTATTCAGATCAGGCGAAGACTCCTACTTCCAATTCGATTACGACGAGGAAAGCGGCGAATACAATCTATATAGCCGCACGTATATGACAGGCACTTTGGGCATACTCTACGCGAATGATTCCACAGCGTACCAAAACAGCGAATACGGCGTATATTCGTCTATGCAGGAATACGTCGAAAGCAACGGTTGGGCTGTGCTTTGGGATAAAGCGTTCGATCAAAGAATTATGATGAAGAACTCTTTGCGCGATTCATACGCGATCGCCGCGATATATACTCTTCTCAATGACAAATCAAAGTACTATCAACCTGAGCTCACGCCCGACGTCGCGCTCAACGCAACCGATGAAGAAACGGTCAAGAAAGTACAGTCATACCTCATAGATCAAAAACCGATAATCAGCGGATACGAAAACGACGAAGGCAAAGAAGTTATCATACAGGGCGATATCGATATGACCCTACAATGGGCGGGAGACGCGGTATACGCTATGTCGTCTTTGCAAGAAGAGTTGGGCAAAGAACGCGATATGTCCTACTTCGTACCCTATGAAGGCTCCAATATTTTCAGCGACGCATGGTGTATCCCCAAATATTCGGGAAATACTCTCGCCGCCAACCTTTGGATAAACTTTATGTGCCGTCCCGACATTGCTATCGAAAACATGGATTACATCGGTTACACCGCCGGCACTGCTACTGAAGAAGTATACGAGTATATTCTTGAAAACTGGGCAAGCGAAGAAGATGAAACCGAATACCGTTACGACCTTACCTATTACTTTGGAGAAAACTGCGATTTTGCAGACGAAGACGGCAAAGTAATCGTATACGTCGACGAAGAAAACGTCAATGCATTCGAAGCGCAATTCTTCTCTCCCGAAGTAATAAAAAGATGCGCGGTCATGCGCGACTTCGGCGACCGCAATTCCGCAATGAACCGAATGTGGCGAAACGTCAAAGCGTAAACAAAAAAGAGCAAGCGATCTTGCTCTTTTTTTATCTGCGCTTTTTTATACTTTAAATCACTTTTACTCGTCCATTGAATAAAACTTGCTCTTTCTGGATACGGGCTTGTTGCCTTTGCCTTTTTGCGCCGTCTTCTTTGACTGCTTGGATTTTGATAGAGAATTAGACCTTGAATTATGACCGCCTTTATCTTTATTGTTGGAATATCCTTTCTTCCCGTCTTTTGCAAAAGCCTGCCCGCTCTTTTTCACGGTCGTTTTTTTAGATTTAAATCCGTTGCCGTCTTTTGCGATAGGTTTTTCATCTTCTTTTGCTTCCTGTATGGTCACGGCGCGTTTTCCTAGAATAATACCTTTAAGTTTGAATAATTTATTTTCCTGCCCCTTAACGACTGAGACGAAACTGTAAGTATCTCGTATCTTTATATCGGCAATTTCAAATATTTTCAATGGCGTATACGCTAGCAATAGTTTTGTCAAACTTTCTTTGTCCAACATATCTTTTTTGCCTACGTTTAGGAAAAACCTGCTTTGATTTTCGTGGAAGTCTTTGATTTTGTTGGACGAATCTTTCGGCAGAGTAAACGTATCGGAAACGTTACCCAAATCTATGAATTTGAGAGCGTTGTCGCTCACGCGCTGAAAACTAGGAACGTACCCCACCTGAGAACTGTCTATAAGCGTATACGCTACGCCGTCTTTTTTTGCTCGCGCCGTTCTTCCTATTCTGTGAACGTAAAAATCGCTGTCCGTAGGCGGATCAAAGTTGATGATAGCGTCGACGCCGTCCACGTCCAAACCTCTTGCCGCAACGTCGGTAGCGACCAAAATATTGAGTTGTCTTGACTTAAATCTCTTTATTATTTGCGTTCGTTCGCTCTGTCGCAAATCTCCGTGTATCACCTCGGACGATCTTCCCTTTGTTTTAAGCGCCTGATCGAGCTTGTCAGCTCTGATTTTGGTATTGCAGAACGCGATCACGCAATCATACTTCCCCTCGTCAATAATTTTAAGCATCGCGCCCACGCGTTGAGCGTCTTTTATCAAACAATAATACTGATCGATCTTCGGAATGTCCTCGCCGTCGATACTTGTCTTGACAAAAGTAGGATCATTGAAAAGCTGACCGATTAGCTGACGGATATTTTGCGGTATCGTCGCAGAAAAACACAGTCTTTGGCATTTTCCCGCGTAGCCGCTGATTTTTTCTATATCGCCGCGAAAGCCCATATCCAACATCTCGTCGCCTTCGTCAAGCACGAAATAACTTACGTTTGCAAGTTTGAGCGTTCGTCTTTCAATATGATCCAACATTCGTCCCGGAGTTCCTACGACTATCTGCGGTTTTTTCCTAAGACAAAACAACTGTCTTTGTATATTTTGTCCGCCGTAAAGTCCGGCGATGCGAATTCTTTCGCTGTATTTGAGCAACGATTGTATGACCTCGCATATCTGTATCACAAGTTCTCTGGTAGGACAGACTACCACGGCTTGTACCGAATTATCGTCTCTGTCGATTTTTTCAAGCATCGGAAGCGCAAAGGCAAGCGTTTTGCCAGTGCCTGTCGGCGCTTGCGCAACAAGATCTCTCCCCTCTAACGCAAGCGGAATGACCTGTTCCTGCACGTCGGTGGGTTGAGTAATGTTTTGCTCGTCTAGACTTCTTATAAATTCGGCGGCAACGCCGAACGTTTCAAATTTATTATCCATATCTTAATTATACAACAAGAGTTGATTTTTTCCAATCGATTAGTTTATAATAGTTGTATGAAAACGGCAATAATTTCAGGAGCGTCGCGCGGAATAGGCAAAACTACAGCTATTTCTCTTGCAAAAGAAGGATATAGAGTCATAGTAAATTATCTCAATTCTCAAGAAAGCGCCGACAAAGTCTGCGAAGATATAAATTCAGCGGGCGGAAGCGCGATCGCATATAAAGCGGACATGTCCGATCCCTCGCAGATCGTCGCCATGACGCAATACGTCAAAAACAACTTCGGCTCGATAGATCTTGTCGTAGCCAACGCAGGTATAGGTCTCAACAGTCTTTTAATAGACTGCTCCGACGAAGAAATACGCAAAGTGATCGACGTCAATCTCATAGGCGTAATTACTCTCTGCCGCGAAGTCGGCAAGATTATGCTGTCGCAAAAGAGCGGAAATATTGTCACTCTTTCTTCTATGTGGGGACAAGTCGGTGGAAGTTGCGAAAGCGTATATTCAGCGGCAAAAGGCGGAATAATAGCTTTTACGAAAGCTATAGCCAAAGAGTTTTCATTAAGCGGAGTACGCGCGAATTGCGTAGCTCCCGGATTTATCGACACAAGTATGAATTCCAATCTATCTCAATCGGATAAATTAACCGTTATTGATGAGATCCCACTGTTTAGAGCGGGAAGTCCTCAAGACGTTGCCGACGCGATTTTATGGTTGGCAAGCGAAAAGGCTTCTTACGTCACCGGTCAAGTTATATCGGTAAACGGCGGATTGATAATTTGATTAAACTTGCATTGATTCTCGTCATATAATATATCGAAAACCAACAGACAACGGACAAATACATAGAAAATGAAAAGACTGAAAAGTTATAGACATACCTTCAACTCGTGTTGCGTGGCGGCAGGCATACAGGCTCTTACGGTCAACCTTGCGCCACTGCTCTTCGTGAGTTTTCAAGAGAGTTTCGACATATCGTTGACAAAACTGACGGCGCTGATCACCGTCACTTTTTTAGTCCAACTTATCATGGACGCAGGCAGCGCGAAAATTATGGACAAAATAGGTTACAGAACTGCCGTTATTTTATCTCACGTATTTGCCGCTACAGGATTGATACTTATGGCGACGTTGCCCTTTGCAATGTCAAATTCATACGTAGGTCTTATGATAGGGACTATAATAGGATCGATCGGCGGAGGAATAGCGGAAGTCATCATTTCTCCGGTAGTAGAAGCTATCCCTGACGAAAATATCGGCAATATGTCTTTGCTTCACTCCTGTTACTGCTTCGGATATCTTGCTATTGTGTTGATCACGGTAGGATATTTCCTTATTTTTGACAAAAACAGTTGGCAATACCTAGTTTTGGCGCTTTCGCTAATACCTATCGCAAACGGAATATTCTTCTTTTTCGTCCCCTGCTCAAATCTCGACGAACAGCGCGGAGAGAGTATGCCCGTTAGGGATCTACTCAAAAACAAACGCTTTTATCTGTTCTTTATCCTCATACTTTGCGCAGGAGCGTGCGAACAGGCTATGAGTCAATGGATCTCGTATTTTGCCGAAAAGGGACTCAATCTCTCAAAGACTGTGGGCGATCTCGTAGGACCGTTTTCCTTTGCCCTACTTATGGGACTGGGCAGATTATTTTATGGACTTTTTGGTAAAAAAATCAAGTTGGCAAAAATACTTCCGATCATGGGTTTTGCCTGTCTTGCCTGCTACGTTGCGATAGTGGTAGCCAAGCAGCCGCTTTTCAATCTTATCGTTTGCGCGCTGTGCGGACTTGCGACGAGCATAATGTGGCCGGCGGCTTTGGATCTCGCCTCGCGAAATATATCCAAAGGCGGCACTGCTATGTTTGCGCTGTTGGCTTTGGGCGGCGACGTCGGTTGCACTTTAGGACCAAGTATCGTAGGTTACGTATCCGACGTTTCCGAGTACGGACTCAAAGGCGGAATGGCTGTCGCGATCATTTTTGCCGTTTTGTATATAGTTGCGGCTTTAATGGTAAGACGGCTAAGAAAAAGCGACTATTCTCAAATGCTCGAAAATAAATTGGATATTAATTGAGCTACTAAATCGTTTGTAAAAAAGATTGACGATATGTTATACTCTATTCAAGCAATATCTTGGGAGCGAATATGGAAAAGTACACCGCAAAAAGTATAGATTGGGTCAAGACGGGAAAAAATCTCGAATACCTTAGACGTCACAATATCAATTTGATCAAAAAAATCTGCGCCTATTGCAGAAGTCAAGAAAACAGCAAATACTATTGCGTAGGCGGAGATAAATGCAAAAATTGCACTTTCGATATGGATAATCACATTTCGAGAAATGAACTTGCCAGCGCAGTCGCTGGTTGGTCGGACTCGCAAGTCGCCAACTGGGAAGACGCAAGATCCATAATTTCGATCGAGGACTTATACGTTTATTGCGATCTTTGCGAACTCACGCTTGAAGATATTATCGTCTGTTCGGACTAAACTTGCGAATTGAAGCCCAAAGCCATACAAATTTGATCGGCGATGTATAATTAAATCAAAACTGTTTACGTCGCAAATTCAATAATATTGCCAAATATAATACTAAACGAATTAATTTGAACAAAAGTTATTAAATTTATTTCCCTTTATCATAATTTTACATAAACTATACAAAAAAACAATTTGTATAAAAAAAGATATTGACACGCGATTTTTTTTTCTTTATAATATATGTATAAAAATATATGAATAACTTAGGAGGTTATCAAAATTATGAAGAACAAAAAAATTGTTGTCTTTCTGTTGATAGCAGTTATGGTTCTCGGCTTCACTCTTACCGCCCTCGTTGGTTGTAAGGATTGGAAGGACGTCGATTATGAAGAAATGACCGAATTCCTCAACGCTGCCGTTGAAAATACCGCTCAAAACAAGAACATCAACAACTTGAAACTCGGCGCGCTTATGACGATCGATACGACTTATGGAGATTCCAAGAAGACTTATACGATCGATATTAACGCTGCGCTTGCTCTTGATCCAACCAACTCTGCACAAAACCAGGCAAGTTTGGAAATCAAAGACGTTACCAGCGGCAAGAACGTTGTTTCTGCTTACTATCATGAAAATGACCCATCCGTATATTTGTTGTTGGGTGAAAATAAGTACAAACTCAACGCTTTCGCTGTTAAAGAAATTTTGAAGAAAAACAATGCAAGTGTGAGCAATGACGACGCAGACGCTATTTCTTCGACGGTTACCGGCGGAATTTCCGACTTCCTTGATCTCTTGTCTATGGTAGTTAGCTTTGACGGAGTAAACGCCCAAGTTTCCAGAAAGGGTACGTCATACCGTCTTTCTATCAATCTCGGAACTCTTCTCAACGGTCTTTTGAACAATGAAGAAGACGCTACTATCCCTGAATTGGTAGGCGGCATCGTAACTGCTCTTGGTTTGGACGTAGAGGCTAAGAATTTGGCTGCAGTTCTCCCTGCTCTCGAACTTGGCATCAACATCAACGTGAGCAGCAAAAAAGCTGAAGAAGCTGTTATCACCGGCATCACCGCTGATTTGTCTTGCCCTGCTAAAAATATTGAAATAAACAAAAAAGAAGGCAAAGGCACTTTGCTTAAACTCAATATTGCAAACGACTTCACTGCTACAGCAAATATCGACCTTAAGTTCGGCGACGCTGTAACTCCTGTATTCCCTGCAGACTATGCAAGCTACCCGGCTGGCATCGGCGCTATCAACCTCAGCGCAAAAGGATCTTTGACTTTGGAACAAGGTATTGAAAACGTTTCTTTGTTCGGTTTGTTGAATATCAATATTCCTGCAGATACATATAATTTGGAATTTGCAATTGCTGCAGATCCTGCAAAACTTGTAAATTTGGACTTCACGGGTATTCACTCTTTGCCGCACGCTATTGATAAAGCTATCGAGGCTGTAAATACGGCTTTGGATTATCTCAATATCAAGATAACCACAAAGGATGACGCAGACTTCTTGCAAGTTGAACTCTCTAAAAAGAATAACAACCTCGTAGTAAGCGCGCTCAAGATCGACGCTCTCGGTCTTAACCTTGAAGAACTTGGTTTGGGCGGTCTTACAAGCGGAAATATGGCTATTTCAACTGTTTGGAATACTCTTTCCGGCAGCATTATTAAACTCCCTGCAAATCTTGATCCCGGATACGTATACGCAAACGGCACCGATTACAAGGGCGGTTATGCTGTTGACACCGCAAACGGTTACGTTGACGCAAACAAAGACGGCGAGCCTGACAGAGATAAGGACGGCAACTTGGTTGTAGGCGCTGATTTCGAACTCTACAAAGGCGTTCCGACTCCTAAGGCTGCATGCGGTTACGTAAAAGATGAAGCTGGAAATTGGAAAGTTGATACAGAACACGGTTACAGAGCAAACTCTAATGGCACCGTAAGATTTGACAGCAACGGCGATTTCGCTGTAGCAAACGGTTACGTTCTTTACAAAGGCAGACCAATGTTGAAAGCTGATTATGACGCGTTGCCAGATGAAGATAAAGAAGAACAATCTTCTGAGTTGATCCCGTCTACCGTTAAAGATATTATTGACGGACTGTCTATCGTAGCTGAAAACGGTAAGATCAGCGTAACGCTCGGCAACATAGGCTTCAAGCTTGGCGAATCTGAGACTAAAGAACTCTTCCTCTCCGCAACTCTCGGTTTGGATAAGACTGGTATCAATATCAACGCAGAGATCAGAGGACTTAACCACATTAAAATTGAAGAGGGCGATACTTGGGTATCTGTAGGCTTGCCTGAACTCTTGAATGCTTTGGTAAACATCAAGTTCACCGATATCTCTTACGGCACTGCCGGCAAATAATGACTAAAGTCATTTGACAAAAAAATTCAGGGGCGCATTTCTGCGTCCCTGTTTTTATCGTTCATAATTATTTAAATAAAATAATATCTTTTTTCGTTTAATTCTTCTCTACTTGACCGCTACGTTAATCGAAAATTACGTTTCTTCCATTGACAAAAGGAACGTCGTTGAACAATCTGATTTTATCATTTTCATCGCGCGTATTGACAAATTCAACTGCTATATCACCGCCTGAATAATTAAACGTATAAATCTTCTGAGAAAACTGTATCAAATCCATATTATCAAACTGCTCGTTAATTGTCACGAGTTTTCCGTCCACATAGACACGCATATCGTATCCGTAAGGACTTGCAAATCCGTAATTCGTTAGCATAAACGACGCCTGATTGTTATCGAGTTGCAAATTCGACGCAACTAATTGGTAGCCGAGATGATATTTGAGATAATCAAACGCGCTAATCTTGCCGTTTGTCAGCAACGACGGGTTGTATGGGAAATTATTTTCTTTAAGAATTTCTTCCGTCAAATATTCAGACTTCCATTTTTCAAGCGCATACTCGCCGCCGTCTTCTATATAATTATGCGCCAAGGAAAAACTCGACATAGCAAAATCTACGCAAGTTTTGATTGCTCCAAGCGTATTTATAGGTAAGTTCGCCCTTCCCCAAGGCATTTCGCCATCTGTTATCGCGTATTTACATTTATTGATTACCGCTTGATAATATTTATCGTCAGTCGCAATCGCTACCCATGGATCGTTATATCCTATGACGTAATCTTCGTGCATTCCAAATCTTCCTTCGATTTCCTCATCCAATGCTGATATCATTTGTGGAGTACGAACCATTAACGGTATATTCTGCGGTATAGCGTCCGCGAACGCCTTCGCAACCGTAGCGACGTTGTGTTTATGCGCGCTTCCGTGTCCTTCTCCCCACAATCCTATTAGTCCCATCTGAACCGCATATACGGTTTTGTTAAAAAGCGTAAGGTTATCGTTTATAAATTCCTTTATTTGAACGCAATGTCGTACGATATCTTTCGTCCTAGGTCCGTTTTTCTGTCCCTCGTTTGTTTCGTAAGCAAATCGCAGCAACATTTTTATGCCTTTACTCTCAAAAACTTGAAAATAATCTTTAAGTTGCTTAAACGCGCTTTGGGGAATATCCGTGTTATAATATTCTATCAAATAAACGTAAACCTGCATCAAACGGATATCGTCTTTTCTTAGAATTTCCAACTCATTTTCGAGTTTTTGCATATAATCTTCACCGCTGCCCGGATACGCTTCATTTGTTCCTAGCGAAATATACGTTTCTCCTCTAAATCCTCTGCTGTTGTTATCTTTCGGCGCGGTCTCAAGCGACACAAACGGAATACTCGTATCAAGAGCATAAGCAAATGCCGTAGGCGCTGCGTTATATTCCGCTATATTCAATTTATTGCATGCGGCAAACGTAAAGCATACTGAAAGCGTTATTATTAACACTATGACTACTGAAATAAACCACTGTTTTTTCATAATTCACCCCTCAACTTAAATCAATATAATTATATATGTCAAACGCGCAAGTGTCAACATCGCTTAATATCTACGCTATTTATATAACGCAATCAACTGAATTTTCGCTAAATTCGTATCAAAACAAAGAATACAAAAAATACCGGATCTCTTATTGAGATTCGGTATTTTGGTACCGGTGATCGGAGTCGAACCAATGACCTGTCGGGTATGAACCGACCGCTCTAACCAACTAAGCTACACCGGCTAAATAATGGTTGCGGGTGAAGGATTCGAACCAACGACCTTCGGGTTATGAGCCCGACGAGCTACCACTGCTCCAACCCGCGATATTTAGAATGCTTTACAATAATAATTGAATTTTTAAGTTTTGTCAAGAGTTTTTCGCTCTTTTCATTAAATTTTCCTTTTGGTAGATATTTTCAGATATTATTCAATGATTTTTTGACAAAATGCCTTTGAGATACCCCTCTTGATTATCGCTCTCACGGACTATAACGTAGTTCCTGCCAAGCATTCTCATCAATGCCGCCAGCAGTCTACCGCCGCCCACTATGACGTTACGACGTTTTGGTTCTAGACCGTCAATATATCTTTTTTCAATATCCAACGCGTGTATTTTTTCAGTCCACTTCTCCACAGTCTCCAACGTCAATTTATAGTTGTCCACAACTTTTGGATCGTAGATTTTCATATTCTCGCTCATAGCAACAAAAGTAGAGGCAGTACCGCCTATTGACAGAAGTTCGTCAAATTTGGGAATATGTCCATAGCCTTTTATTACGTCGGAAATATATTTGTCTATTGACGAATAATCTTCTTTGCAATTATCGTATATCCTCACCAATCCGACCGGCATACTTTTTGCGTAGATCAAGCCGTTTTCATCGCCGACCGCAAGTTCCGTACTCGCTCCGCCTATATCCATTACGCAGCATCTTCCTTGCGTATATGCTCCTGCAAAGCCCAATTTCGCCTCGTCTTGACTCGCCACAACGTCAACGACTATTTCCTTAGCCGAAAGTAATTTCATAAAATCTGAGCGGTTTTTCGCGCTCCTGACGGCTTCCGTAGCAAACGTATAAATTTCTTCGCAACCGACGCGCTTTGCCTCTTTGACAAAATCGATCACGGCATTTGCCGTATTGACCATATTGTCTTCTTGCAATCGTCCTGTCAAAGCAAGACCGCGCCCCAAACCCGTGGTATTTATTTTCTTAAAGACTCTGTCCATATCATCGCTTACGAGCAACCTAACAGAGTTTGAGCCAATATCTATAATTCCGTATCTCATATAAATAATTATATCCGACATAAGTTGTCACCGCAAGTAAAACCTGCAAATTATCCCGAATAATAAGAATTTTGACAATTTTCATTAAATTCAACAAATTTAGTTGACAACAAACAATATTTATATTATATTTAACTAGCGTTATCTATCAATAAGGCTCCATGGTCAAGCGGTCAAGACATCGCCCTTTCACGGCGGTAACTCGGGTTCGATTCCCGATGGAGTCACCACAAAAACGGACAGTTATAATTGCTGTCCGTTTTGCGTGGGACTCCACGGGAATTGCGACCTGCGCGCTCACTTCAAGTCTACGATAGAATAACAAACTAAGCTTATTACGGATTGAGCGGTTCGCATTGAGCGTAGCGAAATCTTGGCGACCTGTTCGCCAACTTCCAGATTAATTATCAAATATTTCCAAAATCATCAATAGTACAAATAGTTGACAATGTCCACTATTTGTACTATTATAGAGTTAATACAATTTTTGATAGGAGAAAATGATTATGAGTATTAGACAAGAAACGATTGACAGAATACGCGAATTCAACCGCTATTATACTGTTCATATGAATTTATTGAATTCAAATTATCTTGAATCGCCATATTCTTTGGCTGAAATAAGAGTTTTGTTTGAAATATGGAAAAATCAAAAATGTATTCAAGACAAAATAGTTAAAGAGTTATGCATAGATAAAAGTTATCTCAGCAGAATATTGAAAAATTTTCAGAAAAAAGGTATTATACAAAAAAGCATTGACGAACACGATAAAAGAAATTCGATCGTCAGCCTTACCCCCGCCGGCGAACTTGAAATCCAAGATCTTTTTGATCAGACTAATAAGTTCATTGACAAAAAAATAGCTAATTTGGATTTAGATCAATGCAGTGAACTTTGCAAGTCGCTTGCTTGCGCAACGCGCTTATTAAAAGAGTCAGAACGCGCATTCAAGGTTATCCCTTTTGAGGAACGATATAGGCAAGATTTCATAGACTTTAATACAGATTGGATAACTACGTATTTTGAAAAAGTTGAAAAACACGATATCGAAGAATTTGAAAATATTGATAAAGATTTAGAAAACGGCGCAATGATATTTGTTGCCGTACGAGACGGTATCGCTCTTGCCACTTGTATGGCGAAGCCGTTAGACGACTCCACATGGGAAATATGCAAACTCGCTTCCAATAAAAATCTTCCCCACAAAGGCGCAGGGAACGCAGTATTTGAAGCGTCAGCAAATTGGGCGTTGAATAATGGCGCAAAAAGACTCTTTATTTTGTCAAACAGCAAGCTAAAACCTGCGCTTCATATTTATAAAAAATTCGGATTTAAAGAAATAAAATTGGATAATTACGGATATGAACGAGGCAATATAGCATTTGAATACGTAAAAAAATAGTAATATCTCACAATCCCTTTTATAGTAATCGATTAATTATTAAAAAATAAAATCAATAGCCCTCCGACGTAAAAATCGGAGGGCTATTGATCAACGCTTATTTGCGCAAAATAAATTTGTAGAACTAATCTCTAATATAATCAAATACGACTTCACAATTACCGTTCCAAGTTTCTTTCCATCCACTTTGCATACCAGATAGCTCGCAATATATAGTGAGTTTAGGGCAATTTACAAAAGCCAAAGCTCCGATATTCGTCACGCCGACCGGAATGACTATCTTCGTCAAATTGACGCAAGATGCGAAAGCTCCTTGACCGATATCAGTAATTCCGGCAGGTATTTCAACGTTTTTCAGACTAGCGCAACCTGAAAACGCCGACATTCCGATTTCCATTACGCCGGAAGGTATATTAACGCTTTCCAAACTACTGCAATTTTTGAATACTCCGTCACAAATGATTTTCACCCCTGACGGAATGACTATCTTCGTCAAATTCTCGCACCCTGCGAATGCATAAAAACCAATAAAGCTCACGCCGGAAGGTATTTCTATGCTCGTCAATTCTCTACATCCCTCAAATGCGGACGAGCCTATGCTTTTTACGTATTCGGGTATCACGCTGTTTTTGCATCCCAACACCAATCTATCGGTTTGCTTTTCTATCAAACAATTATCTTGGCTTCTATACACGGCATTATTAGGATCTACCGTAATGCTTGATAAATCTACGCAATTATAAAACGCATAAATATCAAATTTAGTAATTTCAGCCGGTATGGTTAAGTCAGTAACCAATTTATTATTGAGGTATAATTTCTGCGCGTATTCCAATGGATTTGAAAAACTGCCTTTGAAGTTTATTTTGCACCAACTTGAAATATCCGTTATATAAACTGCTTTCAAAGCGTTACACCCGTCAAACGCGTATGAACCGATACTCTCTATACTGGAAGGTATTGAGACGCTGATCAAGTCACTGCAATGCCTAAAAGCATAATTGTCAATGCCTGTCACAGGCTTCCCTTGATAGGTAGAAGGAATAACGATTTGAGTATTATCGTTATCCATCTCCAATCCTTTAACGGTATAAGATGCGTTGTCTTGATTTAATTCAAATAAAAATCCGTTTGAACTGTAATATTTGCAAATGACGCACATACTATTTTCATCAAACGTATGCGCCGATTTATCCGCCGTCAAGTCATGTCCGCAAGTCGCCGCGTGCCAATGAAAATCCTTATCGCTAGACCATTCAACCGCATAAGTATGAACGTGTTCTTGCTGCGCTCCGTCTCCGCCACTTAAATTATCGTCTTGACCTCCGCTCGGCAAAGTATTATCTCCGCCCGGAGCTTTTTCATTATGATTATCGCAACCTACCGCCAACAAAATAGCGCATATCATCGTCAACACGATCAATAATATGAACAATTTTTTATTCACTCTCTGTCCTCCGACACTTAGTATTTTAATTTGTCTGTATTTTGCTAAAACAGTAGAAAATCCCGTCTATCCGAATTACTATTCTTTTATGACTTATAAATTTTCCTATACATATTATATCGTCAGTCTAATAAATGCGCAAGTATTTTCGTAGGATAGCGTAGAGAGCGAGACGTATCGTCAGAATTGACCTTATAATATATTTTATAGGCTTATAAATTTTTAGTTCAACGCAATGAATGAAACAAATATAAATTTAAATACACAAATGATTTAACGTCAAAGTTTTTTATCTATCGCCTTTTTCACAAACTCTATCGTCTTTTCCGCGCACAGTTTGGCGCGTTCGTTCAGTCCGTGCCCTCCGCCCTCGACGAGCATATATTCTGTGGGAACACCGTTGGACTTTAATATTTCATAGCCGTCCAAAGCATCTTTTTTGCGTCTATCGTTATCTTTTTCGCCTTGCAAAAAATAAGTAGGACATTTGACTTTATCCATATGTTCGATACAAAGGTTTTTATCGTCGTCTTCAAAGAAGAGTTTGGATAATTTCTTATTGCAATACTTCACAAGTCCGCCGTTGTCCAAAATATCTTTATGATCCAAATAAAATTGTCTTGGACCTCCAGGATTGATTATATTATTACTTATAGCCGTCGCTACTGAAACGATGAATGCCAACTTGCCGTATTTCTGTTCCATTCTAAAAGCGGCAGTCGTTCCGCTACTTATTCCAAAACAGCCTATCAATCCTTGACGGGACAATCCCGATTCGACAATATACTCGAATACGTTATTTACTCCTTCTCCCCATCTTTCGTGCGTAAAATATCTATTATCGCCCCAAGTACGGTATTCGCCAAATTGATCGAATGATATAAAAGCCATACCGTTTTTAATCGCCGCATTCCTTACCTGTTTCGGAGCGCCGCCGATAATTCGACCGCCGCCTAAAATAGGTTTTGTCCAACCGTGACAATAGATTATTACGGGTATATTCTTAGCGTCCTTATGAGGCAGATACAGTCTGCAAAAATTCTTATCTCCGCTGTCTAATCTAAAAAACTTTTTATACACTTACGCCCCCTTTTTACCTTTTGGCAAATTGCTTGTATAAAACTTAAAACGAATCTAAACTAAGGTCTTTATCAACGCGTCGCAACCTGCTTTGATATCTTCGTAAGTCTTGTCGAAATCGCCCGTATACCAAGGATCTGCAACGTCGCGCGAAGAACCGACAAATTCGAGCATAGAATGTATTTTTTCTTCGTCGTCTTTTCCGAAAATTTTGAGCATATTTACAAGATTGTAAGAATCCATACCTATAAACATATCGTATTTATCGTAATCGTCGGCGCGTAATCTTACAGCCCTTTTGCCGTCGCAGCTTATGCCGTGCTCGGCAAGTTTCGCGCGTGTGCCTCTGTGCACGGGATTACCTATTTCTTCGCAACTGGTCGCCGAAGAAACAATCAAAAATTCTTTTTCTCTGCCCAACTTTTTTACTATATCTTTGAATACGAATTCCGCCATCGGCGAACGGCAAATATTACCGTGACATACAAACATTATTCTATACATTTCTCTCTCCTTAAAAACTCGCTCACGAATTTAAACGTTGATTGTACCTACCGCCGTCAATACTCCACTTTGTAAAGATAAAGACCGCACGCTTCCAACGTCTTACCTGTGCCTACGTGCTTTTTGGAGTTAATTATTTCCGGAATATTTTCAAGCGCTATCCTACCGCGTCCAACGTCAATCAACGTTCCTGCTATTATGCGCACCATATTGTGTAAAAACCCGTTTCCGCTTATCCAAATTTCCAACTCGTCGTCATTCTGTTTGACTTTTAAAGAATATATTTCTCTTATCGTATTCTCTTTTTCGTCGTTGGCAAGCATAAACGCTCTAAAATCATGAATGCCGATAAAATACTTGCAAGCCTCTTGCATCTTGCTTACGTCTAAATCGTAAAAACAAATATGATAATATCTTCTCTTCAACGGAGAATGTATTTTTGAAAGACAGATTTTATAAAGATACGTCTTGCTCTTAGCGTCAAATCTAGCGTGAAAAGAGTCGTTTACTTTTTCGCACGAAGTAATGGCGATATCTTTGGGCAAAAGCGTGTTGAGACTGTATCCGAAAGTTGACGCGTTGAATTCCTTATCCGTATCAAAATGAACTACTTGCGCTATCGCATGAACGCCAGCATCCGTACGTCCGCTTGCCTGAACGATAATATTTTCTTGAAAACGCGTCGCCAAAGCTTCTTCAAGAGCGCTTTGAACGGTAGGTAGATTTGGTTGTCTTTGAAAACCGTAATATTCGCTGCCGTCATAGCAAAGAGTCAATTTGTATCTTGCCATGGCTCAACCTATTCTGTAAATGATATTGTAAATAAATATATCCAATCCCTGCACTTCAAAGCCGTTCAAATCGGGCGCGGAGACGAAACTTCCAACGTAATACTTATCAAGCAAAATCATAGTCATCAATATCGCAAATCCGACAAACGCCGCTATGTCGCTTGCTTTTACTTTGAACACTTTCATTTTAGTACGCGTAGGCGAAGCGTTGTAACATCTTGCGTCCAATGCGTCGGCAAGTTCGTCCGCTCTTCTAAAAGCGCTGACAAAAAGCGGTATGAGCACGGGCAACATCGCCTTGATCTTTTTGAACAAATTTCCGCTGTCGAGATTTGCCCCTCTCGCTTTCTGCGCCATCATTATCTTATCCGTCTCTTCAACAAGACCGGGGATAAAACGCAATGCGATAGACATTATTATAGCAAGATCGTGAACGGGTATCTTGATGATTTTCAAAGGCTTGAGCAAGTATTCGAGCGCGTCAGTAAGTTCTGTCGGCGTAGTCGTCAAAGTGAGTATAGACGATCCCAATACCAGAAGCGTAAAACGCAACGCCATTTTTATTGCGAAATTAATTCCTTGATCGGTAATGCTCAATATCCTTGTAGAAACCAAAACGTTACCCGAAGACGTAAAGAATATGTTTATCAACGCAGTAAAGATCAATAGGAACAATATTCCTTTTATCGTTTTGAGAACTATTTTATATGGGACGTGAGAAATAGCTATTACCAGCGCGAGCATAAAAAACATAAACGCGAACGCGGAATAAGACACGATAAAAAACACCGTTATCATAAACAGCAGAGTCACCAGAATTTTTATTCTGGCGTCGATTTTGTGAATAGAAGAAGCTACCGGATAATACTGTCCGAACGTAATATCTCTCATTCCTTTTTCCTCTTGCTCTTTTTTTGCTTTTTATCGTTTTCTTTCGACTTGTTCTTTTTCACGGTTTTAGGCGCGTCCGCCTCTTCCTCGACGTTTGGTTTTCCTTCCAACTCGGCTCTTTCTTCAGAGGTAAGCCATTTTTGAGAAAAATCGTACATATCGAATACGCAAGCTTCTTTGTCGATCTGCGCAGCGTGTTTTTGATTATATCTTTCAACGATCGCCGCCATAAGATCTTCGGCAGTCACTATACCTTCGCCAAGGTCTATTCCTCTGTCGCGAAGCGAATTTGCTATCTTAACGGCTCTGGGAATATCCAAGCCCATATTCTGCAACTGTATCGAGTGTTTGAAAAGCTGCTGCATAGGCTCGTCGTAGACTATACGAGAGTCGTTGAATACGACTATTCTATTGGCAAAACGCGTGATCTCGTCTATATCGTGCGATATTACGACGATAGTCGGCGAACAGTGCGTTTTGAGATACTTTATAAGATTGAGTATCTGTTCCTTGCCGTAAGGGTCGAGTCCCGCAGTCGGCTCGTCAAGTATAAGCATTTTCGGACGCATAGCGATAATTCCGGCTATCGCTACTCTTCTCTTTTGCCCGCCCGAAAGTTCAAACGGCGCTCTGTCCTTTACGGCCTCGTAATCAAGCCCTACCATCTCTATTGCCTGCCGAACGCGTTCGCTGACTTCTTCCGAGCTTAGTCCGAGATTTTTAGGACCAAACGCAACGTCCTTTTCCACAGTATCGGCAAACAGTTGATATTCGGGATACTGGAATACCATTCCCACCTGACTTCTCAAAGCGCGCAAATTGACTTTGGGACGTTTTTGAGGAGTAAGTTTGATATCAAAAATCTCTATCTCGCCCTCTTGCGGTTTGATAAGTCCGTTTATGTGCTGTATAAAGGTTGATTTTCCGCTTCCGGTATGACCGATTATGCCGAGAAAATCTCCCTCGTTTATCTGCAAATTAATATTGTTGAGCGCCTTTCTCTCATAAGGCGTCTTTGCGCTGTAAGTAAAAGAGAGTTTTTTTACAATAATCGGCATAAATTGTCTATCAACTCCTCGTCTTTTACTGTTCCCTCGCCTATATCTATCCCCACTTTTTTCAATGAGATAGCCAACTGCGTTTCCCAAGGCACGGCAAGTTTTATGGCTTTGAGTTCTTCATAATGCTTAAACACTTCCTCGGGCGTATCGTCAAACGCAATCCTACCCGAATCTAATACGATAAGCCTGTCCGCATTGAGAGCTTCTTCCATAAAATGCGTAATATGGATCACGGTAATACCTTCTTGTTTGTTGAGTTCATGCGCGACTTTGAGCACTTCGCTCCTTCCTTTTGGATCGAGCATTGCCGTCGATTCGTCAAGAACGAGTATCTTGGGCATAATAGCCAATACGCCCGCGATCGCAAGACGTTGTTTCTGCCCGCCGCTCATTTTGAATGGAGTTTGCTTTCTATACTGCGACATCCCTACTTTGGACAAAGCCCATTCCACTCGACGCTCAATCTCTTGCCTTTCTATACCGAGATTTTCCGGTCCGAAGGCGATGTCGTCTTCTACTATCGAAGCAATCATCTGGTTGTCCGGATTTTGGAATACCATACCTACGCTTTTGCGGATATCGTAAATTTTATCCGGATCCAAAGTGGAATTGCCGAATATTCTTACATCGCCGCTCGTCGGCAAAAGCAAGCCGTTGAGCAATTTTGCAAGAGTACTTTTTCCGCTTCCGTTATGACCTACGAGCGCGACGAAAGTCCCCTCCTCTATCTGTAAAGAAAGGTCTTTGAGCGCATCGACTCGATACGCGTCGCTTACATTGTATGAGAAAGTCACATGATCCAACTTTACAGCCATAACCGCGCAGACACCTAAGATAATTTTTTTGTATTATAGCATACAACTGAGAAAAACACAATCTTTTTAAGAGCCAAAGCTTAGCAAAATCTTGCGACAAAATTATTGACTATGCGATAAATACTATATTATAATTATTTAAGATAATATTCCTATTATGGAGGTATAATACATAATGAGTAAGAAAATGACTATTGACGGTAATACCGCCGCCGCTCACGTCGCGTACGCGTTCAGTGAAGTTGCTGCAATTTACCCTATCACACCTTCCTCTCCTATGGCAGAAAACTGCGACGAGTGGGCTACTGCGGGAAGAAAGAATATTTTCGGACAAGTGCTTAAACTTGCCGAAATGCAATCCGAAGCAGGCGCCGCAGGCGCAGTACACGGCTCCTTGATGGCAGGCGCGTTGACCACGACGTTCACCGCAAGTCAAGGTTTGCTTTTGATGATCCCTAATATGTACAAGATCGCGGGCGAATTGACGCCTTGCGTATTCCACGTAAGCGCGCGCGCTTTAGCTTATCACGCGCTCAATATTTTCGGCGACCACTCCGACGTAATGGCTTGCCGCCAGACGGGATTTGCCATGTTGTGTTCCAACTCCGTTCAGGAAGTTATGGACTTGGCTTTAGTAGCGCACTTGGCTACGTTGAAAGCAAAAGTACCGTTCATGCACTTCTTCGACGGTTTCAGAACCTCGCACGAAGTATCTAAAATAGAAATGATCGACTATGCCGACATGAAAGGTATCGTTGATAAAAAGTATTCCAAATATATCGACGACTTCAAAAAGCGTTCTCTCAATCCCGAGCATCCTATCCAAAAGGGTACGGCTCAAAACTCGGATATCTATTTCCAAAACCGCGAAGCTTGCAACAAGTACTATAACGCCGTTCCCGAAATCGTAGCCGAGGCTATGGAAGACGTAAAAGGCATTACGGGTCGCGAATACAAACCTTATCAATACTACGGCGCGCCTGACGCAGAGTCCGTGATCGTAATCATGGGCAGCGGCGCGGAGGCTGTCAGCGAAACGGTTGATTACCTCAACGCAAGAGGCGGCAAATACGGCGTACTCAAAGTAAGACTTTTCCGTCCGTTTGCGGCGACGATGTTTGCAAACGCGCTTCCTAAGAGCGTAAAGAGAGTCGCAGTTCTCGACAGAGTAAAAGAATGCGGTAGCGCAGGCGAACCTCTCTATCTCGACGTAGTAACGGCGCTCAACGAAACAGGCAGAAAAGATATCGTCGTAACAGGCGGCAGATACGGTCTGGGCAGCAAAGAATTTACTCCGTCTATGATCAACGCCGTATACAAGAATATGGAAAGCAAAGACGCTAAAAATCACTTCACCGTCGGCATTATCGACGACGTGACAAATACTTCCGTCAACGTTACCGAAAAGATCGACGCTTCCGCAAAGGGCGCTATCTCTTGCAAGTTCTTCGGACTCGGCTCTGACGGTACGGTCGGAAGCAACAAGAACTCCATCAAGATCATCGGCGATTACACTGAAAAATACGCTCAAGCGTATTTTGCGTACGACTCCAAAAAGTCGGGCGGTATCACGGTATCTCACTTGAGATTCGGCGATACTCCTATCAGAAGTTCCTACCTTATCGACCAAGCGGACTTCGTAGCTTGCCACAACCCCTCTTACGTAACTAAATACGATATGATCTCCGATCTTAAAGACGGCGGCGTATTCTTGCTCAACTCGCCTTGGTCGCTTGAAGAAATGGAAAAGCACCTCCCTGCTAAGATGAAGAATATGATCGCGCAGAAGAAGATCAGATTCTACAACATCGACGCTATCAAAGTCGTTTCCGAAATCGGTCTTGGCAACCGTATCTCCACTACGATGCAGGCTTGTTTCTTCAAACTTGCCAACGTTATCGACTATGCGGAAGCTGACAAGCATATGAAAGAGTTCGTAGTAAAATCTTTCTCCAAGAAAGGCGAAAAGATCGTTAATATGAACTTTGCGGCTATTGACAACGCAATCGCAAACTTGCAAGAAGTCAAATATCCTTCTTATTGGGCAAATACGACGGAAGGCGCGGTAGTAAAACCCGTAACTGACGACAAATACTTCAATGAGATCATTGCTCCGATACTTGCGCAAGAAGGCGACAAACTCCCCGTTTCCAAATTCGTGGATTATGCTGACGGCGCAGTACCGACCGCTACGACGAGATTTGAAAAACGCGGCATCGCGGTAAAAGTACCGGTATGGATAAAAGAAAACTGCTTGCAATGCAATCAATGCTCTTTCGTATGTCCTCACGCTTGTATTATCCCCGTAGCTCAAAAGTCCGACGCGCTTGCAAAAGCTCCAAAATCTTTTGAGACGGTAAATATGAAAAACCCTAAAGCCAAAGACTATCAGTTCAGAATCCAAGTTTCTCCGCTCGACTGCTCAGGTTGCGGAAACTGCGCAAACATCTGCCCTGCTAAAGAAAAGGCTTTGGTAATGCAACCGCTTGACGACGTCCTCGCAACAGGCGCAAGCGACAACTGGAATTTCGCAGACTCTTTGGACAACAGCGACGTGCCTATCGCTCGCGATACCGTAATCGGAAGTCAGTTCAATCGTTCGCTCTTCGAGTTCTCGGGCGCGTGCGCAGGTTGCGGCGAAACTCCTTACCTCAAAGTCGTTACACAGCTCTACGGCGACAGAATGATCGTTGCAAACGCAACGGGTTGCTCGTCTATCTACGGCGGTTCTGCTCCGACCTGTCCTTACAGCAAAAACAAGAAAGGCGAAGGTCCGGCTTGGGCAAACAGTCTCTTTGAGGACAACGCAGAATTCGGCTTTGGTATGCTTACCGCTACCAATCAACGCAGAATCAAACTCATGGAAGATATGGAAGCCGTAATGGCTCTCGGCGTAAGCGACGATCTTTCCGCTAAGTTTACCGCTTGGATGGAAACGTATAACGACGCTATCGCAAACAAGCCTGCAAGCGACGCCATCAAGGCTGTTATCGCAGACGCGGCTAATAAAGAAAGCGACGCGGCAAAGAAGGCTTTGCTTGAAAATATCGCAAAGAATACCGACTGCCTCGTTAAGAAATCGATATGGGCATTCGGCGGCGACGGCTGGGCTTACGATATCGGTTACGGCGGTCTTGATCACGTTCTCGCAATGGGTCAAAATATCAACGTTGTAGTGCTAGACACCGAAGTATACTCCAACACGGGCGGTCAGGCGTCCAAGTCCTCGCCTACCGGCGCGGTCGCTAAATTTGCCGCAGGCGGTAAAGTCACTAAGAAAAAAGACCTTGGTAAGATGGCAATGAGTTACGGATACGTATACGTTGCGCAAGTAGCTATGGGCGCGAATATGAACCAGTACGTCAAAGCTTTGAAAGAAGCTGAGGCTTACGACGGACCGTCGCTTATCATCTGCTACGCTCCTTGTATCAACCACGGTATCAATATGTCCAACTCTCAACTTGAAGAAAAGAGAGCCGTTGAGGCAGGATACTGGCAGTTGTACAGATACAATCCCGCTCTTGCAGAAGAAGGAAAAAATCCGTTCATTCTAGACAGCAAAGAAGCAACCGCCGATTACAAAGAATTCTTGCTCGGCGAAAACAGATACGCGCAGCTTGCTAAATCCAAACCGCAAGTCGCTGAAAAGCTCTTCGCTATCAACGAAAAGGAAGCAAAGGAAAGATACGCAGGATATAAGAAACTTTCTGAGTAATCTTAAAATAGAAAATTTCCTTTACGAAATTTACTCGCAAAAAACCTCGTACCGAAAGTACGAGGTTTTCTTTAACCTAATCTATCAATAAACTAATTCATAAACTCTTTTAAATCGACGTCCGACTCAAATATAAATACTCTATCTTCTAAATATATCAAGTACGCGTTTTTGCGCGAACTGTTAACGTAATAATTGCTGTTGTAGACTCGATAATCGCCATAGACGAAAGAACCGTTTATATTCTTAAAAATAGCGTCATACTTGCCTTCTACGCTAGTCACTCGCGCTTCAAGCAATACCGTTACTTCAACGCTAATTCCGTCTTTGACGTAATATTCTCTATACCCGCTCTCGTCTTGCGTAATCTGAGTCTTCACTATGCTCCAATCATTGTCGTATTCGTAAATCAAATCCACGCCTGCTTCTTTCATATTCTTGTCTATTTGATCGAAGCATATTTTGTTGTCTAAAGAGATTTGCCAATCGCCTCTGTAATCAATAATACTCGTTCCTAAGTCGCCTGGCGCGTCGTTCGGTTGAAATACCGATACGGATAAAAGGATGACGGCAATAACGACTACGACAACGGAACAAGCAACCGAAGTCCAAACTACGCGCCTTTTACGCTTCGTATTTTGAACCGTTGGAGTATTCGGCTCGACAAACTGACCGCCAAACGCCTTTTTGCTCTCTATTTTTTGCAATAAGACGTCTTTATCGGGAGCGTTCAGCTCTTCAAAAGCCTTTATCAAGTTTTCTTTTTGTTTGTTATTCATCATTACCTCTAATATAAATACACTCTCTTTTCTATTTTGTATCGCCCGTTTTGTATTTGTTACAAATAATCCTTCAATTTTCCTATTGCCCTCTTGTACGTCCTCTCTATACTTCCGAGAGATCTATCCTTGTTCTTTGCTATTTCTCTGAAAGTCATATCCAAATAAAATTTGCAATATAGCACGCCGTATTCTTCGTCATCGAGAAGTTTCAGCCCTTCCCTCAACGCAATAGACGTCACTTTGTCGTCTATGCTAGCTCTTGTCGCAAGAATATTTTCATTAAGAGGAGCGGTAGGTCGTCGCTTTTCGCCCCTAATCATATTCAAGTATTTATTTTTGACAGATTTGCAAAGATAATTAAACGCGCTGTGTCCAGCCTTGTAATGCGCGGCAATATAATTTATATTAGCGAATATCTCAGCCACGAGATCTTCCGCAGTCATTGCGTGTCGACAATATCGAAAAGCTACGCAATAAAGTCCTTTGTAAGTGAGTTCAAAAAGTTCGGCAATACTATCCGTATTGCCTTGACAGATTTCAATCATACATTTTTCGACTTGTCTGTCAATCTCTTTGTCCACTACTTTCATATTTTGAGAGTATCATATATTCCGCTTTATTGTCAACGATGAGTTTTACAAAAAAAATTTTGATAAACCGATACAAAAGCTTTTTATCGGTGTAGTATTAGACGAAATACGAAAATGGAGGAAAACGCTATGAGAAAAAAATACGTTGTTTTCACACTAATATTGATAATGATCGCGGCAATTACGCTTTGCGCTTTTACGGCTTGCGCGTCAACTCCGGATGATGATAATTCGGGCAATTCTATACCGCCACCGCTAATTTCCGGCGGCGCAGATTTCGATGAAACGGGCATAAAGGAAAATCCTGTGATAAACACGGCAGAACAAAACGATTTGTATTTTTCAATAGATACGCATACCGCCGAATATACGCAACTCAAAAATATGATTTTGGACGGAAACTATAACAATTTTTTGGCAGATCACGTCAAGATCGATCAAATGCTTAATTACTTCAAATATGACTATATCACTCCGCAAGACGACGAATTGCTTGCTATCAACGCGTCTATGTTCGACTGTCCGTATAACGAAGAAAAGAAGCTGCTTCGCATCGGACTGACCTCTAAACAAGTCGAAATCGAAAGCGTACAAAATAATATCGTATTGCTTTTGGACGTATCTGGATCTATGAGCGGAGCTACCAAAATAGATCTTATGAAAAATGCTATGATACAGATGGTGGAAAACCTCAATGAAAACGACGTGATCTCCATTGTTACTTACAGCAACAATACGAAGATTATTGTAGACGGAATGACAATGGGAAGCAATGCAAACGAAATAAAACGCAAGATAAACGATCTTAGAGCCAACGGCGGGACTAACGGCGAAGGCGGAATACAGACCGCGTATGAAGTGGCGAAAAAGCACTTTATAGAAGGCGGCAACAATCGCGTTATCCTAGCTACTGACGGCGACTTTAATATAGGTATAAGCGACGACGGTCAACTCAAAGAGTTCATATCCGCAAAACGCGACGACGGCACGTATCTTACCTGCATTGGACTTGGCAACAGCTATGAATATTCCAGAAGCACTATGGAAGCTCTTGCAAAAAGCGGCAACGGATATTGGGGATATATCCACAATATGGACGACGCAAAAAAATTGCTTGTCGACGACCTAGCTTCTACGATAATCACAATAGCAAAGGACGTAAAAGCAAAGATCGTTTTCAATACCGATACCGTCAAAAATTTCAGACTGCTCGGATACGAAAATAATATAATCTCAAGCGACGACTATGACGACGAAACGACTGACGCAGGAGAAATAGGAACAGGCTTTACTCTGTCGCTGTGTTTTGAAATAACGCTCAACGAAGAAATAGATTTGTCGCAAAGCCTGAATATCGCAAACGTCAACATTAGATATAAAGACCCAGAAGCAACAGCGGAAGATCCTTCCAAAGAATTGGATCTGCCCATAACGTCAGACACCTACACTGACGCGCCATCGCAAGACGATGAATTTGTAGCAAGCGTAGTTGAATTTGCTCTCATACTTCTTAATTCCAAATACAAAGCCGAAGCAAATATCGACAACGTGATCGAAAGATTACAGTCTATGGAATTCGGCGATGAATATAAGAAGGAATTCGTACAAGTAGTCCGCGCATACAAAAATAGTTTAAGCAACGGCGCGCGTTAATTTTCTCCAAATACACCTATAATCACAACTGTCTTTATATCTTAAAACAACCGCCATAAAAATGGCGGTTGAATTATTTTATAATGCGATTTCCAAATTAAAAAAACCGTCGTATTTTCATCCACTCTTCAATATCCCAACCGCCCGCGTTTGCAGGAGAAGTAGATGGAAGATAGTTGAAATCAACGTCGGGATAAGTCTTATTTGCGATCTCGTAGGATTTCCTTCCGTTGCAATAAATCGCTTGTATTTTTGCCGTCTTCAATACGTTTTTGATATCGTTTGGGATCACGTCTTTTATATCGCTATCCAAAGATCCGTTGCGATTGCAAGAGTGAATTATATCCATAAGCGCAATATTATGAGCCAAAAGCCAATCGCGTTTTCCTTTGATACTTTCGGGAACGGGATCGCCTACAACCTGCGCTATAGTAGTCCAAAATCTATTGCGCGGGTGCATATAATAAAATCCTTTTTCCAATGACTTTACGGACGCCATACTGCCTAGAATAAGCACTTTGCTATTTTCGTCAAAAATAGGTTCAAACGAATATATCATATCAATCCGCTACGAATATCTTTGTGCAAGGCGCTTTGCCGCTAAGCACTTCGGAAATTGAGAATTTTGGATTTGCAATATATACCTGCGTTCCGTTTTTAAGCGGAGACTTGATAAATTCCAACTTAGCGTTTGCTCCGTTTGCCCCCACACGCGACGCTCCTTTGCAAAGATTTTGCGCTTGCGAAACCGCATCGAGAAGTTCATAAGTATCCTTCCCCTTGATCTCGCGTATAAGCGTGCTCTCGTCGTTAGGATCGGCGTAAATACCCAAAGTAGACGTGTAGATCAAAAGCGTCTTACACTTGACCAAACAAGCAATCTGCGAAGCCGTTTCGTCATTGTCCATACAATGTACTATATCGTTGCGGTTTTTAGCCAATTCCTGCAATTCAAGCTTATCGATCTCCTCCGACGAAAGCGGATCGTTGTAGTTGACGATAGGGATCGCGTTCTGCTTTGGACATCTCAACAAAAGACTTTTGAGAATTTCCTTCTTCGCAGGATCGTTGAAATGTCTATGTTCTACTAATATCTGTCTTACGCTGTATTTGGGATCTACAAATTGACGGTAATTCTTCATAAGTATCGTCTGTCCTTGCGCAGCATAATCCATCTTGACTAGATTGTAATCGCCTTCGATTTCCCTGCCGTTACGTCTGATATAATCGATCCTGCCTATTTCCGTCGCTCCGCTCGATACCCATATAAATCCCGGGCGAAGTTCTCTGCTGATTCTTGAAATAGCGTTGTAATCTATATCTCCCCACGCTTTGTTTACAAGCGCCATAGATCCTACTTTTCCTACCAATTCTATATCGAATTTCATACTTTTATCCTCTTTGTATTTATTATGCTGCTAACTCTTCCCAACTAAACTCGTCTTGTTTAAAGAACGCGAATGCGACTACACTCGCTTCGTTTATCTCTTCTCCTTCCACATACGGCGTACCCGTCGTAGTATTCTTCTCTGCATTCTCGTCGGCGATAATATTCATTACGCCATTCTCGTCGATCTGAACGGTAATCGTGCCGTCTTGGTCAGTACGATATACTTGAGCGAATCCGTTGTAATCGTCGTCAGGAACTAAATCAACGTATTTATCAAGTCTGTCAAGCAATTCGGGAGTCGGATGTCCGTAACTCTCCCCATTTGTAGAAATAATCGCGTATTCGCAATCGACTTGATTTAAGAATTCTTTGCACGTTGAAGTTGTCGAACCGTGATGCGCGACTTTAAGTACGTCTGCGTCAACGTTGTCAAAATACTTTTTGTTTAAAAGGTATTCCTCATTAGTATAATTGGAATCGCCGGTAAGCACTATAGTTTTGTCAGCATATTCCAAAAGACAAATAGGCGATACTGCGTTCTTAGACGTCGCGTCCGTCTTTGTCGGATAATCCGCCTCATCATAGGTGTAGCACTTCATTATCCAGTTTTCTCCGGATATTTCATAAGTACCTACGTTTTCGTTATAGACAGCTTTCTTGGTTTCGCCGTTTTCGACGTAAGTCTCATTTTGAGCCGCTTCGTAAGCTTTGTTCCAAGTATCAGTCGTACCGGTTACGCCTTTCGGGAAATAGAAATTTTTTATTTCGTAATTGTCAATAAGCTTTTTGGCTTCCCTTATGTGGTCATAGTCGGTATGAGAAAGGAATAGATAGTCGATCGTGGTAATTTCCAAATCGGTCAACGCTCCGTTGATGACGTTCCACGGCGACGGCGTACCAAACTCGCTACCTATATCCATTACCATTATCTGTCCGTCTGGGAATAACAACAATATACAATCGCCCTGACCTATGTCAAGCACGCGCATTTCCAATATATCGCCTTCAAGTTTTGCAGTTCCCGCCGGTATAGACGGTTTATCTACGTTGGGCGGAGTAACGTCGTCGGGCGTTTCGTCATTTCCGTTGATCAACGTCTTAACGTAGTCGATTATCTCGCCCCACAGCCCTTTTACGCTGATAAATATTATTGCGATTATAAGCAATATTATCAAAATCACAGTCAAAACCGTAATAAGTTTTTTAGTACCGGAAGATTTCGCAACCGCTTTTCGTTTGGAATTAGTTCTACCTTTTGATTTTCCGCCTTTGACAGATTTTGAAGCCATCTTTACTCCTTGTGGACGCTGATCTTAGTCTTCGTCCGAGAAATATTCAAGTATTTTTTTCTTCTTTTCGGGTTTGTTGTCGCCGTGCTTTATAAACGCGGTCGTAACAAGCGCAAGTCCTATAAATATCGACGCGTATATGAATATGCTGTTGGGGGCGATATTCGTCATAAATATTCCGGCGAAAGCAGGCGTTATCGCTTGCGCCGACATTGAGAACGCGTAATAATATCCGGTATACTTTCCTACCGTGCTACCTTTGGAAAGTTCGGTAACCATAGGAAGCGTGTTTACGTTTACGCACACCATACCGAAGCCTGCAAGCAAGAAACACAGCGGGAAGAGATATTTTACTCCGGGCGTCTTTGCCGTCATAAAGAAACAAGGTATAAACGCCAACGCCGCAATAATAACGCCTATGATAACAGTTTTCTTTCTACCCAACTTGCTCGCCATAAGCGATACCGGCAAAAGCGCGATCGCGCCGCCCGCGCCGTTTAGAATAGATATCGTGCCTACGTAACCTTGCGTAAATGCAAGCGGTCCGGTAGCGTACGTCGAAAGATGCGACTTAACTGCGTTGTATCCCATAAACCACAAAAATACTGTCAACAGTATAAGGAAAAGAGATACGACTTTGGC
Source organism: uncultured Clostridia bacterium (assembly GCA_947174325.1). GTDB lineage: Bacteria > Bacillota > Clostridia > Christensenellales > UBA3700 > RACS-045. The sequence goes on along the minus strand of CAMWIL010000001.1, from coordinate 45,885 downwards.
TTTGGGCAATTTCTCGTTGCCTTCTATCTCCTCTTCGTCTACTACGTTATACTTTTCCTCCTCTTCCGTACGAAGCTGAACGAATTTTTTCTCTTTGACCGTCAACATATACACGAGAAGAAGTATCAAAAGAACTATTGCGGTTACGAAGAACAGCCAAAAGTAATTTTGCGTAGGTTTGTTGGCAAAAATCTTGTATAGTATGATTGCGACAAGTCCTCCGGCTCCGCCCATAAACGTGATAAGAGCGTTGGCTTGCGATCTCAAGGGCTTTGGCGTAATGTCAGGCATAAGCGAAACCGCAGGCGAGCGGTAAGACGCCATAGACACCAACAGCATAAGCAACGCGACTATAAACATCACGAGTATCCACGCGTTGTCTTTTGCTATCGCTCCTGCCATAGCAATTTGAGCAGTCTTTATCGCAGCTGTAATATCCGTATTGCCCAAACTCATAAGATTATCATAACTTACGTCGGTTATAGCAAGCTGATTTATCAAATCTTGCAATTCGGAATTGTACTTGATAAGCGTTTCGTAATTATTATATCCCGCGTCCATTATTCTTTGGAATTGGAAAAACTCAAAAAGAGCCATTATTATCAACGATACCGCCGCGGCTATCGAACCCCAAAAGATAAATTTTGTTCTTCTGCCCATTTTTGCGTTGACCGATTTGTCCGACAGTCCGCCGAATAAAGGCAATAGGAAAATCGCGAGCAAATTGTCAAGTCCCATTATCAGACCGTATTGCCACTCGTTCAATCCAAAACGGCGGTTGAGAATAAGAGGCATAACGTAGTCGTACACTTCCCAAAAACACATAATTCCGAAAAATGCAAAGCCTACGAGGATAGTCCTCTTGTAGTCAAGTCTTAAAGTGTCATTTGCTCTTTCTTTTTTCATAATTCCCCTTTTTTGACAGTCGCAAAATAATAACTTATCGTAAGTATATCATAATATAAGTAAAAAGGCAAGGTTTTTCTTTTTTAAGAATAGCAGACGTAGATATTTTACAAATACCGCTCTAATATTTATGCGATAAGAAAACAGACTATATCTAATGACAAATTATTTATACGCTTTTCCTTTCATTGCCTTTATCAATATTAAAATTACGTATTCAGACTTTAAAAGCCATAAACGCTACTCTTTGAAGTTTTGATATTGACTCATACGTTTGCGTTATGGTAAAATATTACAGAGGTGTATTATGGAAATTTTACTTAACGGAAAATGGAATTTCAAAATGATCGGAACGGAAAAGGTATACGACGGCGTAGTACCCGGCGACGTAATGACGGATCTTCTGGCGAACAACGTCATTCCCGATCCTCTGATAGGTCTCAACGAAAGTCTTGTACAGTGGGTAGGTCGCGCTGATTGGGATTATTTCAGAACCTTTGAAGTAGACAGCTCGGCGTTAGACTTTGAATTTATGGAACTCGATTTTGAAATGCTTGATACCCTAGCCGACGTTTACGTCAACGAGAAAAAAGTCGCAAGCGTCAAAAACATAAACCGTCACTACGCTTTCGACGTCAAACAACTACTCAAAGAGGGAGAAAACTCAATTCGAATTCGTTTCTATTCCCCACTTCTTTACATAGCCAATAAACAAAAAGAAAACCGTCTGCCAAACAGTACGCTCGGCGAGGCGGGATCGTGTCATATAAGAAAAAGTCCTTACCACTTCGGCTGGGATTGGGGACCGCATATGCTTACTTGCGGCATCTCCGGAAACTGCTCGATAAAATGTTACAACGTATGCAAGATAACTAGGGTCGATATTCTCCAAACTCACGCCGAGGGGAAGGTAACTCTCGATCTGAACACGCATTTTTCTACTTCGCAAGAGAATTTGAGCGCTCTTTATACCCTCTGTCTCAACGGCAAAGAAATATGCAAAACACAAGGCGCGCCAAAAGCCCGATTGACAGTGGAAAAGCCCGCGCTTTGGTGGTGCAATAATATGGGCGAACAAAACCTATACGACTTGAAGATAAGCGTATATTCCTCCAACGGAAACCTAGTCTGCGAAAAATCGCAGAAAATAGGTTTGAGAACTATCGTGCTTGATACGCAAGAAGATAAAATAGGTAAAAATTTTTGCTTTTATATCAACGGCAAACGTATCTTTGCGCGCGGCGCAAACTGGATCCCGGCAGACAGTTTTATCAACAGAGTCTCGGATGAAAAACTATACGATCTTCTCTACAAAGCAAAAGCTTGCAATATGAATATGATAAGAGTATGGGGAGGCGGATATTATGAAAGCGACAGATTTTACGACATATGCGACAGACTGGGACTGCTGGTATGGCAAGACTGCAATTTCGCTTGTTCTCCCTACCCTTTCAACGATAAAGAATTCGTCGACGAAGTACTTGCCGAAATAAGCGACAACGTTTTGAGACTTAAAAACCGCGCTTGTCTGTGCCTTTGGGCGGGCAACAACGAGATAGAATCTATGTCTATGGCATGGCTCAACCGCCGAGACGTCATCAAATATTGCGGTGAATTTTTCTACGATACGCTGAAAAAACACATCGCCTCGCTTGACGAAAATACCGCATATTGGGCTTGCACTCCGTCTAGCGGAACGTATATGAAAAACATAAATTCGCCCGATAAAGGCGATACTCACTTGTGGCACGTTTGGCACGGCTTGAGAAAACTCGAACATTACCGTAAAATGAACACGCGTTTTTGCAGCGAATTCGGTATCGAATCTCTTCCCTCGCTAAACGCAATAGATAAATTCTCCGACGGGCACGCTTACGACAGCGTAAACGCGCCGCTTGCGAAAGCTCATCAAAAATGTATAGGCGGAAACGGAAAGATTAAATACTATATGCTGTCTAAATTCTGGACGCCAAAACGCTTTGAAGATACCGTATATCTTTCCCAACTTACGCAAGCTATCTGCGTGAAAAACGCTACCGAAGGCTGGCGAGTCAAAAAAGGAAGATGCAACGGCGCGCTCTATTGGCAATACAACGACTGTTGGGGAGTCAACTCGTGGTCAGGTATGGACTACTACGGCAATATGAAAGCGTTGCAATATATGGCTCGCAGATTCAATCAAAACACAGCATTATCCATTCAACTCAACGATAAAATAGCCGACGTATTCTTCATCAACGATCACCTAACGCCTTACAAGGCAAAAATAATTTGCGGCATACGCGCTTATACGGGCGAAATACTGCACTCGGTGACAAACACTTTGACTATAAACGACGACGCGGTAGGAAAGGTAGTTTCTTTCGACATCAAAACGTTGCTTAAAAAACGTAAAGCGAAAGACTGCTATCTATTTGCTATTGCTTACGATATGAACGGAAATATCATAAGCGAAGAGACGCTTCCTCTCACAAACGAAAACAAAGCGAGATTGCCCAAGACAAAACTTTCCTATACCGTCGAACAAGCAGGTAATACGGCAAAAGTGACGATAACGGCAGACAATTACGCTCGCTTTGTAGAACTGCGTTTGAAAGGCTTCTCTACTATGCTTTCAGACAATTATTTTGATATGATACCTATGCAGAAAAAGACGGTAGTATTTGAAATTCCGAAAGGAAAAACGATAGACGACATAAGTCAACTGCTCAGCGTTAGATCGCTTGTCGACGTCCCTAGAAAATATTCCTCAACGCGCGACAGGCTTACAAAGCTTGCAATATTCCTAAATCCCGTCAATATAGCCAACTATATAGCAAGAACGTTTGACAAATAAAATCGTTAGGATCAATCAACGCCGCGTTTAAAGCGGCGTTTTTTATTGCATTGAAATTTTTTATTCAAAATCGAGAACGTAGGACGTATAATTTCAACGGTAAAAAGCAATAACTCAAATATGTTGAATTATCAGGAAGTATACGATCAAATTAATAATGAATTTTGCAACACCTGCGATCTGCGCGCTATCGAACTGCAGATATCGGGCAAAAACGCTTGTTATTTCTATATTGACGGATATATTGACACTCTTTTGTTTGAAAACAATTTGCTCAAACCGCTCAAAAGATTGCAAAATATAGACAAGGTAGACATTAACGTGCTAAACGCCAATACAATGTTCACTACGCCGATAGAAGAATTGCAGGACGTAAATAAAGCGATAGCGGAGATAGCCGCGGGAGAAATCGTTTTACTCGTGGACGGCGCGGAATGCTTTTTTAGGTATAGCGAGAAAAAGTATCAGTTGAGAGCGGTCACCGAACCTCCCGTATCGACAGTATTGCGCGGACCTAGAGAAGGTTTTGTCGAAGATTTGAAAACTAACATCTTTATGGTACGCAGACGCGTTGCAAGTCCCAAACTTACCGTAGATATGTTGAGCGTCGGCAAATATACGCAGACCAAAGTCGCATTGTGCTTTATAGACGGCGTCGCCGACGGCGAGATAGTAGGCAGAATAAAAAGTAAGATCCAAGAAATAAACATAGACGGCGTGATAGAATCGTCTTACGTTGCCAGATACCTTGAAGAAAATAAATTTTCGCTTTTTTCTCAGGTAGGAGCGAGCGAAAAACCCGATACCATAGTAGGCAAGATGCTCGAAGGCAGAGTTGCGATAGTAGTAGACGGATCTCCATCCGTACTCACTCTCCCCTTTATGCTTTACGAAAACTTCCAAATGAGCGAAGATTACTATATCAAAAGTTACCGCGCTTCAATGGTGAGAATAATAAGACTGTTTGCAGTAATATTCTCCATTTTGATGCCCGGCATTTACGTCGCTTTGCAGGAACATCAGTACCAACTCTTTCCAATAAAATTTCTTGTTTCGATTCTCGGATCGATATCAAATATCCCCCTATCGCCGACGCTTGAAATGCTCTTAGTCCTGTGCATATTTGAGATATTGAACGAAACGTCTATACGAATGCCGCGATACGTGAGTATGGCGCTCTCCGTAGTTGGCGCGATAATTCTTGGAGAAGTCGCCGTGACCGCAGGACTCTTCTCTATTTCATCCGTAATCATAGTCGCCGTTTCAACCGTCGGAATTTACAGCGTCCCCGATGAAATAAACTCGTCGAATATACTGCGGCTCGGCTTTGTCGCCATAGGCGGAGTGTTGGGACTGGCGGGAATACTTTTCGGCTCGATGGCGTTGATAGGTTATATGTGTTCGATCAACAGTTACGGCGTCTCATATATGTCTCCGTTTGCTCCGTCGATCATGCACGACTGGCAGGATGGACCTCTAAAAGCGCAAATAGAAGAATTCGGCGAACGCCCTTATTCTGTCCCCACGTCCAACCGTACTCGTCAGCGCAGTCAACTTGCAAATAACGTCGAGTCAGAGAACCAAACAAATAAAGAGGATAATTAAATGCAAAACAAACTCAACAACAAAATATACAACGAACAGTTTCTGCTACTGGCATTTATCTCTCTTATAACGTTTAAGGTGGTAATGCTCCCTCAATATCTAGTCAAGACAGCAGGCAGTCAGAGTTATATGACGATGTTTTTTATGATCGCCATTGAGATCATGATGTTATGCGTCGTATACGGCATTACCAAAAACGGTTCGATACTCCAATTAGATATCCCCAAATGGGTAAAAGGCGTTTTTGCGATATTGGTGTTTGCTTCTTCGCTGATCAAGAGCACTATACTTGGAAGCGAAGGCGTCGCTTATATATCCACTTCGCTATACGGAAGCGTGAGTTGGTCGTTCGTTACGCTTGCGCTTATCATCGTAAGCCTGTACTTAGCGCATAAAGGCGGAAAAGTGCTTGGCAGAACGGTCCAGATCTTTTTCTGGGTGCTTATCTTCGCTTTGGTATTCTACGGAGTTTTCTCCAACTTCAACTTTGAAGCTATCAACCTAATGCCGTTTAAGATCTCGTCCGATCTGGCTGTGGCAGGCGATAAGTTTTTGATGTGGTTCGGCGATTTCACTCCCCTTTTATTTATGTCTACGTCTCCATCGTCCAACCGTAAAAAAAGCACGATGGCGATATGGATAACGTTTGCCGTGATCGCAACGTTGATATGCTCGGTAGGACTTATGATACAATTTATTTGCATATTCGGCGCAAGCGGAGCGGTAGTAGGCAACGCTTTCCTCAACGTGTCTTCGCTCAACAAGATATCTTTTATGATAGGGTCTGTAGATCTGCCTACGGTATTGAGTTGGCTTATAATGTGCGTAATAAAATTCGCTTTGCTGCTATATGCAATGGCGGAATGCGCGAAATTCTTTTTCGGCAACAAAATACTCGTCTCTCTGGCGTGCGGAATTATCGTTTATGCGGTGATCGTTTACGGCATAGGCAATTTGAAAACAAGTTACAATTTGGCGACGAGTTGGTTGAGGTATTTTGCTTTTCTAACTGAATTTTTAGTAACGGTAGCGGCTTATATAGCAATGCGCGTCTCAATGAATAAAAAGCAAAAAGCCCCTGCTCCTCAAGCCGTAAACAATCAAGGAGAAGCCTATGAAAAAGCCTAAATTTATAAACAAAAAATGGTTGGTGATCCTCGTAATTTCGTTGGTATTGGTGACGTTTTCTTTTCTTGACGAACAGAAGAGCATCGCCGCGCGCACGATAGTGCTTGCGCTCTCGCTCGACAAAGTAGACGACGAATACGAAGTGGGAATACAAGTGCTTAAAACAGACAAAAGCGAAAAGCAGGAATTTTTGACTTACTTTTCAAAAGGCGACAATATTAGCGATATTATCGAACATTTGAGTTACGACACCGGAAGCACGGTGGCCCTGTGTCACGCGACCGTGCTTATAATAGGACAGGACGTGCTTAATACTGACGATAACAAAGCTATGAATTTCTTCTTTGAAGGCGAAGTTTTGTGCAATAACACTATGGTCGTAACGTCCGAACAATCGCCGCGCGAAGTGCTTTCGCCCACTCTCTCCAACGGCGTAGGAAGCGGTTATTTTCTCGGTCAAGTCTTGCATAATATGGTAGGAGATTTCGGAATAATCCCTATTACGATAAAAGACTTTTTTCAGAATAAATACCGTATCGGCTCTTGCGTATACTTGCCGTGTGTATCTTTGGAAAAAGAAGGAGATACTACTTTCCTAGACATCACAAAAAGCTACGTAAGCGACGGAAAGAAGGGCGTAATGCTGTCTGAAAAAGCGACTAAAGGACTAAGTCTTGTACTCAATAAGATCAGCAACGGAACTCTTCCCTATCAATATGAATCTTCTGTCGGCGAACTCAATTTTGTCAAATCTGCCGGCGATATCAAAATAGAAAAAGATAGCGATAAAGCAAAGTTGCAGATCAAAGCCACTCTCAAAGACAACACTTACGTTCCCGACAAGGTCAATGAAGAGCTCTGCAAAGAATACGTGAGCAAAGAGATTATTTCTTATATTGAAGAATGTTACAATAACTGCAAAGACGAGGGCTTGGACGTATTTTATCTGGGACAACGGTGTTACGCATACGAAAACGAACTCTACAAAGACCCCTTTTACCTTGAAAAACTTCAATTGGAAATTGACGTCAAAATAAATATGAAGTAGTCTGCGGAAGACTACTTCATAAACTTTTTATACTTTTTCTCTGACCATACTCATAAGATATTTTTTCTCTTCTATATACATTCGCTTTGACTCGGGCGTCTTATAAAACAAGTGAAAACAATGCAATCCCGGGAAAGTACCGCAGTATTCCACCGCTTCTTTGCCAAGTTCTTTCAATCTCGCTATTAAAGGCAAATGATGTTTGCCAACGAAAATATCTTTTTTCCCATACGCGACAAAAACTTTTTGAGGAAAATCTTCGTCAATCCACGGTATAGTATAGATAAGATCCTTGTATTCGTATTCGTCGATCTTATCGTGGTCTTTCCCCGTCATATCGTATATGATATCGTAAGCTAAAGGATTTTTGCTTAAATCGTCGAAATCGTAAGCTCCGCAATGCAACAACGCGCCTTTAATACGGAAACGCACGGGATCTAGTCCCAATCTGTCAAGAAAAGATTTATTGTGCAATACCGCGCACATAAGACACGCGATCTGTCCGCCAGCTGAATCGCCCATAACGAATACGTTGTCGAGATCCAATTCGTAATCTTGCGCATTGTCTTCCACCCAATGCATAGCTTTGACTACGTGACGCAACGATTCTTCATACTTAAATTTGGGACTTAGTCCATAATTGATATTAATCACGCACATTCCCATATCGGCAAACAACTTACCTTGCGCGACTCTCCATTTTTTATCGCCTGTTACCCAACCGCCTCCGTGCACGTTGATAAGCACGGGCATTTTAGCGTCAACTACAAGTTCGGGTTTAAAAATATCAAGTTTGCACGTTTCATATTCTTCGGCATAATAAATCAAATCGTTTATTTCTACGATCGTATTGCTACTTTTGTATTTATTTGTGATAAAGCTCTTTACGCTGTCGTCTATGTCAAAAACGAGTTTTGCGATCTTGGAAGTATTTATCCTTTTTCTTCTTTTCGACGGCTCGGCTGTATTCTTAGTCATAATACCTCTCCTTCTTATTTTTTCAACGCTTCTCTGTCTACGACGTTGCCGCCTAGCAAAGTCGCCAGCACGCGTCCTTTTTCGTCAAGTAAATTTATATCGCCTATCATACCCACCGCGATATCGCCTATATCGTCGCGCTTCAAAAGCTTTGCCGGCGTCTTCGTGCACATATCCACGCACTCTTCAAGAGAATACCCTTGCTCAACTAACCTTTCTACCATTTTGCCCACCGAAGTGACCGACCCCGCATAAGTATTGAGATCGGGCAAAATCGCTACTCCGTCGTCTATTCTGATTTTTTGTTTACTCTCTCCGCTACCAAGATAATAATCGCCTTGCGGCATACCCGCTACGCTCAAAGAATCGGATACCAAACAAATTCCTTCGCTTCCTTTGAGTTTATATATCATAGAAAACAACTTGTCCGGCACGTGCCTTCCGTCAGCGATAACTTCCGCGACGACACTATCTTCTATCAAACCTACTTCCGTAAGTCCCAAATGTTTTTTCGGCGTGCTTCTTCTCGACGGTCTCGAAGTACAGTTATACATATGCGTAACGCTGTTTGCTCCGTTTTCCAAACAAGCGTATATTTCGTCGTCTATACTGTCGTCGTGTCCCAAAGAAACCTGTATTCCCCTATCCGTCGCTTTTTTGCAAAATTCAGCCGCTCCGTCAAGATTAGGCGCAAGCGTGATTCTCTTGACAATATCTATATTATCCCAAACAAACGTATCGCAAGTCTTTGGCGTGATCAACAAATGAGGCGGATGCGCTCCCGCGCTCTTTTGCGCAAGATACGGCCCTTCCAGATGTATGCCCGCGATCCTGGAATACTTGCTGTCGTATTTCCTGATATTATCTACTGCGCGGTTGATATCGCCGACGCTCGCCGTCATAGTCGTAGGCACAAAAGAAGTAGTGCCGGTATAGAGATGATACTTGCAAATCGTGTCTATCGTATCCGCGTTGGCTTCCATACAATCTTTGCCCCAGCCGCCGTGAGTATGAACGTCTATAAATCCCGCCGTCGCGATCTTCCCCTGCGCGTCTAAAATATCTCCTTCCGTCTGAGAGCCTATCGCTTTGATCATTCCCCCTTCGACGGTGACATTTCCGCTTATCATTCTGCCTTTTGTATAAATTTTTGCATTCGTGAGAGTTATAGTCATTTTTTACCTGCTAGATTACTGGATTATAGTTTAATTATATTACTTTTCAAACCTTTGTGTCAATATTTGAATTCAAAGTACGGATATTTTGATATCCTTACATTTTATCCATATTTTTTTATATTTAATCAATAAATTTGCAAAAAAGCGTTTTCTCCCTTTACAAATAAGAAAATATATAATATAATTGTTCTGTAACAAAAAAACAAGAGGTGAATTATGAAATCTTACAAATCAAAAAAGGTCAAGATTGCCGTAAGCTTTTTGGCTGTGATGCTTATCGCTTGCATGCTTACGATTTCTATGACCGGTTGTAATTCCAACGAAATCGGCGTAACTCCGATCGACGTATTCTTCGTTGGAAACATGCAACAAAACGTCGCTGATACGTCCGATCTCATGAAAGAAGGCACGGAGCTCGTCAGCGTAAACGACATGCTAACTACCGAGGGTTGGACTCTCGAAGCAAACACGTACGACGTCATCGCAGGCATTTACGCTTTGGCTGTAACCAATTACAATAACGTAAACCGTTCGGCTTATATGGTAATGACTGACGCGTCGGTAAACGCTTTCAAATGCTCGCGTTTGGGAAATAAAGACGTAAACGTAGGCATTAGAAGTACGTATTCCGCATTCATGGGAGAAAACGGCTCTTTCTCTCAAACGATTTCCGGCGTGACAATACTTGACGGACTCGGCGGTTTCGTTTCCAACCTCAGAGACAACTTCGGTTGGAATACTCAAACTTTCAACAACGATAAGTTCGAGATCTCAAAGAAAGGTTTCAACGCAGGCGCGCAATTCTACGGTGAAGGCAACAATTCAAACAACGCGACCAAATACATTATGGGCGCAGGCAATCCAAAGCTCGACAAAGCTTCTAAATTCACCGGATCGGTCAAGTCAAACAATTCTTCCGACGAAGACGAGGACGTTCCTGAAAGAGATTACGCTTGGTCGCAACTCTTACCTATAGAAGGCGACCCATTGACAGTTGCCGGCACTTCGTATAATACCGGAACTTACGGCGCAGGCTGGGCAACGAGCAATTACAGCGTTGCAGAATACTTCGATACCAATAAGACGAAGATCGATTATATCGCAGAACTTAATCTCTACGTTTTGGATATCACTATTCTTTCCGAATACGTTGACGAAGCGTGCGAATTCACAAAAGGCGGACTTGTAAAAGATACGAAAGATTATATCGAACTTAACAACGCTAAATATACTGAATCTACTGCAAGAATAGAAGTTTACGGAAGCGGACTTATCAAATCCATGCAAAAGATCGACACTCTCGAATCCAATGAAACCTGTAAACTTTCAGTTGCAGGCGGAATGTTCGGTTCTTGTGACGAAGGCGGTAAAGCTTCCAACAGAATTACAATGGCGTTTGGTTACGACAAAGACGATTGCGACGCATTGAAATACGTTGCTCTCTATTGGCCGGAACTCGCTACGGAGACTCCATTCAAGAAAACTGAGAAAGGCACTCTTAAAAACGTTTCTCCGCTCAATCTTTCCAATTACACTACTTTCTCAAACTACAAACCGAAAGCAAATGAATTGGTAAGCAAGTTTAATCCATTATTCTCTTTGAATTGGGCTGATTACGCGCTAAACAACGAAGAATAACAAATATAATAATGATACACACGGCGCGCCGTGTGTATCATTGCATAAATAAACGCGAAACGCGCAATAAATTGAGATTTTTATATAACAAAGCACATAAACGCTTTTAAGCGCATAGTTTGTTGTATAAAAATCTTTATTTACAAATATATACACCGCGAGGAACAGCATGAACGTAAACAAAATTGCAAAACTTTTTGACTTTCAAGGCGAGATCGATACTATCGCTCCGTACGGCGAAGGACATATCAACGACACTTTTTTGGTAACAGTTAAAGGCTGCGAAAAACAATACATATTACAGCGTCTTAATACCAAGATATTTTCTAATTTCCGCGGACTGATGGACAATATACTTCAAGTAACAAATTATCTTCGCGCTATCGTCGAAAAAGAAAACAAGGACGTTTCCCGCGAGTGTATGACACTGATTCCCACAAAAAACGGAGATATTTTTTTTGTAGACGGCGCAGACTGTTGGCGAGCTTACTTGTTTGTAAAAGATACGATCGTTTACCAGATCATCGACTCCCCCGCTGTATTTGAAAACACGGGAGAAGCGTTTGGTAAATTTATAGCAAGATTGGACGGATTTGACGCAAGCGCTCTTTGCGAAGTCATTCCGAACTTCCACAATACTTGCGATAGATACGGCAAATTTTTAAGCGCGCTAAAAGCTGATAAGGTCAACAGAGCGTCAAGCGCTGAAAAAGAAATTGCATTTGTAAACGATCGCAAAAATATGCTTTCCGCTATCGTCGACGCTCTTGAAAAAGGCGAAATACCTCTTCGCGTCACGCACAACGACACGAAAATAAACAACGTGCTTATCGATAAATTTACCGGCAAAGCTATATGTATAATAGATCTTGATACAATAATGCCGGGAAGCCTTCTTTATGACTTTGGAGATTCTATAAGATCGGGATGCAATACCGCTCTCGAAGACGAAAAAGACTTATCCAAAGTTGACTTCGACATATCGCTTTATGAAGCGTATTGCAAAGGCTTTTTGAAAGGAATAGGCGACAAGATCACGCAAAAAGAGATCGATATGCTCCACTTGGGCGCTATAATCATCACGTTGGAGTGCGGCATTAGATTTCTTACCGACTATCTTGACGGCGACGGATACTTTAAGATAGATTATCCTGAGCATAATTTGGTAAGATGCCGTACGCAATTCAAACTTGTCGAGCGTATGGAACAATTGAGCAATGAGATGATAAAAATCGCAGAAAAATGCAGAATATAAATAAGAAGGAGATATAATATGAGCGTATTGGTAACGGGAGGAGCAGGCTACATAGGCTCTCACACAGTGATCGAACTCATAGAAAACGGTTACGATCCCGTAATCGTGGACAATCTTTGCAACAGCAAAAAAATCGCCGTTGAGCGAGTAGAACAAATAGTAGGTAGAAAAATCAAATTTTACCCTTACGACATTTGTGAAATAGACAAACTTCGCAGTATTTTCAAAAACGAGCAAATTGATTCCTGTATACACTTTGCAGGGCTTAAAGCAGTTGGAGAGTCCTGCCAAAAGCCTCTCGAATATTATCAAAACAACTTGATCAGCACGCTCAATCTAGTGCAGGTAATGAGAGAATTCGGATGTAAGAACTTAGTCTTTTCATCGTCCGCTACGGTATACGGTCAGCCTAAGAACGTTCCTATACTCGAAGACTTCCCTCTTTCCACAACAAACCCTTACGGTTCGACAAAGCTTTATATCGAGGGCATACTCAAAGACGTCTATAAAGCAGACAATACGTTTAATATAGCGCTTTTGAGATACTTCAATCCGATCGGAGCGCACAAAAGCGGACTTATAGGCGAAGATCCCAACGGGATTCCCAACAACCTTATGCCTTACATCACGCAAGTTGCTATCGGAAAACTTAAACATCTCAACGTATTCGGCAACGACTACCCCACGCACGACGGAACGGGCGTAAGAGATTATATCCACGTCTTGGATCTTGCTCACGGACATATTCTAGCGCTCAAAAAACTTGCGACAAACAGCGGACTTGTAATATATAATCTCGGAACGGGAAAAGGTTACAGCGTTTTGGATATGGTAAAAGCGTTTGAGAAAGCAAGCGGAAGAAACGTTCCTTACGTTATAGCTCCGAGAAGAGACGGAGATATAGCTGAGTGCTTTGCTTCCACGGCGCTTGCTAAAAAAGAACTCGGTTTTGAATGCAAATACGATTTGCAGGATATGTGCGAAGACAGTTGGAGATGGCAAAGCAGTAACCCAAACGGCTACGGAGAATAGTTCAAAATGAAACGACCTAAACTAAAGACAAAGTCTTTTACAATTCGCACACTTAGAGAATGGGGCATTTTGGCTGTCGACCTTATAACCGTAATCATATGCTATATGAGCGCGATAATACTCTCACAGGCATATTTGCATCAGCTGGATGTAAAATTGCAGGGTATCCTTTTGAGCGCATTTTTGAGCGTTCCTGTCATTATAGCTATATTTGCGCTATCATTTCTCGCTTTCCGCGTATTTAAAGTAGTTTGGAGATATGCAAGAGGCAAGGATTATCTGCGTATAGTGGGAGCGTGCGTTGTCGCTACGTTGGTGTTCGCTATTTTAGATCAATCCTTTAAGTTAATAAAAATAGACGGCACGCATCAAGTAGGATCTTTACCTACGTTAAAGCAAATCACCTACCCCGCTTACATCATGCTGGGCGTATTCTCTACGTCGGCTATCATCTTGATCAGAATACTTTATGAATTCGTATATGCAAGACAGAGGGATAAGTTGGAAGTAGCGCAAAGAAAGCGTACTATGATCATAGGCGCTGGTTATACGGCAAGTATGATCTTGGAGGAGCTTTCGCGGCAAGACAGCATTTACAACCCAATATGCCTTATTGACGACGATCCGGACAAGTTAGGGCGAATCATCAATGAGATCGAAGTTGTCGGCAACACGGAAGAAATCGCCATTTGCGTTCAAAAATACGCAATAGATACAATAATCTTTGCTATACCTTCGCTAGGCGGAGATGCTCGTCAAAAAATACTTCAAGACTGTAACGCAACCAAATGTCAAGTAAAAGTTTTGCCGTTCGTCAGTGAAATGATCGACAACGTTAACATCACAAAGCAAATGCGCGATATTAATATCGCCGACCTGCTCGGACGTCAGCAAATCACTTTCGACGACGTAGGCGTAGCTAGCTATATCTACGATAAAATCGTTATGGTCACGGGCGGAGGCGGCTCTATAGGATCGGAACTTTGCCGTCAAATAGCTAAATACAAGCCAAGAAGAATTATAATTGTAGATATCTATGAAAACTGCGCTTACAGTATTCAACAGGAATTGCTAAGAGCGTACGGCGCGGATTACGATTTGCACGTGGAAATACTTTCTGTCACAGATTACGACAAAATGGACGATCTATTTACGGAATTCAGACCTCAAATCATCTTCCATGCCGCTGCGCATAAACACGTTCCCCTTATGGAAACAGTGCCTGAAGAAGCAGTTAAAAACAACGTATTCGGCACTTACAATCTTGCCATTTTGGCGGACAAGCACAACGTCCAAAAGTTTATAATGATTTCCACCGATAAGGCGGTCAATCCTACCAACGTAATGGGCGCGACAAAACGCTGTTGCGAAGAGATCGTACAAATGATGGCTCAAAAGGGCTCTAAGACCGAATTCGCCGCAGTCAGATTTGGCAACGTATTGGGAAGCAACGGCTCTGTCATACCTCTGTTTAGGAAGCAAATAGAGAACGGCGGTCCTGTGACTGTCACCCACCCCGATATAATAAGATACTTTATGACAATCCCAGAAGCTGTAAGTCTTGTGTTGCAGGCAGGTACGTTCGCTCACGGCGGAGAGATATTCGTACTTGATATGGGCAAGCAGGTCAAAATAGTAACTTTGGCTGAAAATCTTATTACTCTCATGGGACATAAACCTTACGTCGACATTGATATTGTATTTACCGGACTAAGACCGGGCGAAAAACTCTTTGAAGAGCTGTTGATGAATGAAGAAGGCTTGCAAAAAACTGCTAACGAAAAGATTTTCGTAGGTCATCAAATGTCGATAGATATCGAAGGCTTTACCAACGAACTTGAAAAGATGCGCGCCATATGCGCAACCAACGACAAACATGCGGTAGTCGAACAGTTGAAAATACTCGTTCCCACGTTCAAGCACGACACTGCTTATTTGGAAAAAATAACAAAACAAGCCGAAGCTTATAAAAACGAAACGTTGGCTAAATAGTTTTATTTAATAAAATAATATCGCAAAAGTTCAAAACGACGACAAAAAAAGATTGCAATAGAAGATTGCAATCTTTTTTATAATTTATCCATTTAACACGAGAACTAAACTTCCTCAACCTGCGCTTGCGCAGCCGCTTTCTTTTTATCAGATATCTTCCTTGCAAGATATACGCACGGAGTATCTAGCAAAGAAGTAAATATGAATATTACGTAACTTGACGCGAAAATCGACATTATTGTCTTTGCGTCATAAGTACCGATAAAAGCAAGCAACGTAAAGAGCAACGTATTGATGATCTGACTTATCAACGTCGAGCCGTTATTTCTCAACCACAAAAAGCCGCGTTTGTTGCCGAATTTTTTCTCAGTGAACTTCCACCATTTGTGATAGAGCCAAACGTCGAATACTTGACTTACCGCATAGACTGCCAACGAAGCTAAAATCATTCTAGGCGTATTTGAAAATACTGTCCTTATAGCTTCAACTGCTACGTCGTCTGAAGCGACAGGCTTATATAAAAGCCAACTTTGCGAAAGCAACAAGAAAAACACTTGTGAGAATATGCCTATGAATACGGCTTTGTTGGCGCACTTTTTACCCTCGCACTCAGAAAGTATATCGGTGATCAAAAACGTCGCGGCAAAGAGTATATTGCCAAGCGTCTGCTCCATCCCAAACGCTTTGATAAGTATAATTACTTCGATATTTGCAAAAGTCGTCATAATTGCCGACATTGCGTACAAGCCGCCCCTGCCGAATAATCTATACGCAAGCAATACGGATGCGAAAATTACGATCAATGATACGATCAGTATTAATTCATTCATATTAGTCTCCTACTCCAAAATCTGTATTATTAAGCAATATATCCACCCTGTAATCATTTTTATACAAAGGATAAATATCTTTAATAAAAGCGTTTATAACGTCTTTATCAGGCAAAATCTTCGACGTGTTTTTGCACATTATATTGATGCAAATACGTTCAAAAAGTTCAAGACCCGTTTTGATATCATTTAACATTGTATTTGAGTCTTGCCCTTTGATGCCGAAAAGAAAATTTGCTTCATCAAAATTCTGAGCAATTACGTAACAGTCTTTTTCAGGAATTCCCTTTTTGAGAACGTTTTCTCTCAATTCATTATCAAAAGTTTCCAATCCAAGCTTCATTTTCAAATCAAAATCACAAAACTCTTTTCTAAGCGCGGGTATTCTGTTTCTATAGAGATAATGCGACTCGAAATGCAAAGTCTTAATGCCTTTTGCTTTTGCCGTCTGCTTTATCAATTCTATGGTATCTTTATCCAATTCAAATACCGAGCCGCTATTTATGATTTCCAAATCGCCGTATTGTCCGTCGACTTTTTCCAAAACCTGCGAATTGAGCAAAAAGTTTTCTTCCTCATTTTTGCAGCTATCGTGATAATAATCGCAGAACGCGCACTTCTTGTACACGCATCCGCTTCCTCTTAAAAGAACTATCTCTCTTTTTCTCTTTTCTGTTATCTTACTGTATCTTTCCATAAAAAAAGCGTCCTCTAAGGACGCAAATACGCATAGTATGCCTATAATTACTCCTTAGTTTTGATTTTGCGGTCCGATGCTCGGCTATATTTTACCGCAAGGCAGGATGGTTACGAACTGCCCACTGTCAAATATACTCTGCTTTTTTCCCTATGTCAATTATTTTTGAGCAATTATCGTAATTTGTAAAATTTCATAATAAAATGACTCTTTGCTACCGCAAAAATACAAATGCAACCGTTGGTTGACAAATTGCAAACCGCTTAGCTGTTGATTTCGATACGATTTTTTGATAAACTTAAATCACAAGTATGACGGAGGACAAAAATGACTATAGGCGAAAGGATCTATGAACTTAGACGTAAGAATTACGTATCGCAGGAAGAATTGGCTGATTTTATGCAAGTAAGCCGTCAATCAGTATCCAAGTGGGAAACAGACCAAAGTTATCCCGAACTGGATAAGATCGCAAAACTTGCAAAATATTTCAACGTTACTACAGACTATTTGTTAACGGGCGAAGAAAGCGCATCAAAATCCGAAGAATCTTACGATACTCAAAATACTAAAGAACAAACTAATACTACCAATCTAAACTCTTTTCTTAAATGGCATTATGAATATAAGAGCAAAACAAAAATCGGCAACGTTCCTCTTGTTCATATAAACTTAGGAGTCGGCTTACCTCCGCGCATCGCGCGAGGAATAATCGCGATAGGCAATATAGCGCAAGGAGTAATTGCGATCGGACCGATAGCTATCGGTATCATAACGTATGGCGCGCTATGCCTCGGCTTACTCTCTTTTGGAGGACTTGTCCTAGGTCTATTAGCTGCATTTGGAGGAATAGCGGTCAGCCCCGTTATAGCGGCGGGCGGGATCGCCTTGGGTGGTTATATGGCTTTTGGCGGCATTGCGATAGGAACAAACTCATTCGGAGGAATTGCCATAGGCGATAATCCTGTAGGCGGATTGCCTATTTATTCAAATATAGAGCAACCGCTATATAAACTTTTAAACAAATAATGTTGCGCGAAAAAAAATACGCGGGAAATTCCCGCGTATTTTTTTTCGTAATTCATTTATCTGATTATAAGACTTTTTCCCGTCATTTCCTTAGGTATTTCAAGTCCCATGATATCGAGCATCGTCGGCGCGATATCGCAAAGTTTTCCGCCGCTAGCCAAAGCTTTTACGCCGTCTGCTCCTATTACTGCAAACGGTACGGGATTCGTAGTATGCGCTGTAAACGGAGCTTTTGTGATCGGATCGAACATATAATCGCAATTGCCATGATCGGCTGTCAACAACGCCTGTCCGCCTACCTCGGCGATAGCGTCAAGAACTTTGCGCACACATTCGTCTGTAACTTGAACAGCCTTTTGAGCGGCCTTCATCACTCCGGTATGACCTACCATATCGCAGTTGGCGAAGTTGAGTATCATTACTCCATACTTTCCGCTCTTGATGACTTCGCAAGCTTTGTCGCATACTTCGTACGCGCTCATTTCCGGTTTCATATCAAAAGTAGCGATTTTCGGCGAGTCTATAAGTATTCTGTCCTCGTCTTTATTAGGCGCTTCCACGCCGCCGTTAAAGAAGAAAGTAACGTGCGCGTATTTCTGCGTTTCGGCTATTCTAAACTGCTTTATACCCTTGCTCGCAAGGTATTCGCCGAGCGTATTGGCATATCTCTCTTTTTTGAAAGCGACTTCGAGTTTTCCCTCGAAAGTAGCGTCGTAAGTAGTAAAGGATACGAAGCATGGCGCAAGAAAACCTTTCTTTCTTTCAAAACCAGTGAAGTCTTCAAAAATGAAACTTCTCGTGATCTGCCTTGCTCTATCTGGACGGTAATTGAAGAATATTACGCTATCGCCCTTTTCTACCGTAGCGACCGGTTTGCCGTTTTCAAGTATTACGGTAGGAAGCATAAATTCGTCCGTAACGCCTTTATCGTAGCTATTTTGCATAGCCTCCACCGCATCGTTCTCCATTACGCCTTCGCCGTCTACTAACGCGCCGTAAGCCTTTGCGACTCTTTCCCAGATATTATCTCTGTCCATAGCGTAGAATCTTCCGCTTATCGTAGCTATCTTTCCGTAATTCAATTCTTTCAAATACTTTTCAAGTTGTTCAATAAAGCCCTTACCGCTCGTAGGCGAAACGTCTCTGCCGTCCATAAAGCAATGAATATAAGTCTGCTTTACGCCCATCTCTTTCGCCATTTTTACTGTAGCGAAAAGATGTGTCAAGTGCGAGTGAACTCCGCCGTCCGACACAAGACCCATAACGTGCAATCCCCGGTCGTTTTTCTTTGCGTTGAGTACTGCGTCAACCAAAGCTTTATTTGAGAAGAAATCGCCGTCTTGTATTGCCTTTGTGATCTTCGGCAAGTCTTGGAAAATAACTCTTCCCGCACCTATATTCAAATGTCCCACCTCGCTGTTGCCCATCTGTCCTTCGGGCAAACCTACCGCAAGACCGCTTGCGCAGAGTTGAGTGCTGGGATTTTCTTTCAAAATTTTGAGTACTTCGGGAGACGTGATCGGAGAAATAGCGTTGTTTTCGCCAAACTCGTTGATACCGTATCCGTCCATTATTATCAAACCTGTGAATTTCATACTTTACCTCTTTCTTTAAATAAGGCGAACAATATTAATACTGTCCGCCCTTATCGTTTTTATTATGACGGAATATCAGTACTTGACAACCTGCGAGAAGTCGACTGCTTTCAAAGAAGCTCCGCCGATAAGTCCGCCGTCGATTTGCTCCATAGCCATAAGTTCGCTTGCATTCTTAGGATTCATACTTCCGCCGTACTGAATTCTAACCTTTTCCTGCGCGCACTTTTCACAGTAGAGTTTAGCCATTGTGTTTCTGATGATAGCGATAGTATCATTCGCGTCCTGCGCGGTAGCCGTCTTGCCTGTGCCGATCGCCCATACCGGTTCGTATGCAATAACGATGTTTTCAAGTTGATCCTTATCAATATCCTTGAACGCTTCCGTGGTCTGTCTTACGAGTACTTCCTCTACGATGCCGCCCTCTCTTTCTTCGAGAGTTTCGCCCACGCAAATGATAGGTTTAAGTCCCTTTGCAAGCGCAGCCTTAACTCTTGCGTTGACAGTTTGGTCAGTCTCTCCAAAATACTGTCTGCGCTCGCTGTGTCCTATAATAACGTACTCAACGCCAAGTTCCACCAACATATCTGCGCTGATCTCGCCCGTAAACGCGCCTTTTTCAGCCCAGTGAACGTTCTCTGCGCCAAGCTTTATATTAGTTCCTTTGATAAGTTCTCCCGCAGCGGCAATATTCGTATACGGTACGCATACCACAACTTCCGCCTTAGCGTCCGCAACAAGTGGGATAAGGTCGGTAAGAAGCGCCTTTGTTCCTGCGATAGTATTGTTCATTTTCCAGTTTCCTGCAATAATAGGTTGTCTCATTTTTATACCTCTGTCAAAATTATTTTTATTAGTCTTTATCGTTTAAGCAAGCAATGCCCGGCAATACCTTGCCTTCAAACAATTCGAGCGATGCGCCGCCGCCTGTCGAAATGTGGCTCATCTTATCTGCAAAGCCAAGTTGCGCAACCGCTGCCGCGCTGTCTCCGCCGCCGATTATCGTAGTAGCGCCGTCAGCCTCTGCCATAGCCTTTGCCACAGCTACCGTACCGCTTGCAAGTATCGGATTTTCAAATACGCCCATAGGTCCGTTCCAAATAACGGTTTTTGCGTTCTTAACTACGTCAGCGAAAAGTTTTCTCGACTTCTCTCCGATATCAAGTCCCATTCTATCGGCAGGCATAGCGTTGATATCAAAAGTTTCTACTTCAATAGCCGCGTCGATAGGATTCGGGAATTCCTTCGCCGTAACTGCATCAACAGGCAAAAGAAGCTGCTTGCCTAGTTTCTTTGCCTTTTCAAGCATTTCCTTGCAGTAATCGAGCTTTTCATCGTCCACCAAAGACGTGCCGACTTCACAACCCATAGCCTTTGCAAAAGTATAGGACATTCCTCCGCCGATAATAAGCGTATCGCACTTGTTGAGCAAATTGTCGATTACTTTGAGTTTGTCAGCGACTTTCGCTCCGCCGAGAACCGCAACGAACGGATGAACGGGATGTTCCAAACTGTCCGCCATAACGCTCAATTCCTTTTCGATCAAGAAGCCGCAAACTGCATCTTTGACAAATCCGTATTCTACGATACCAGCAGTCGATGAGTGACTTCTGTGCGCAGTACCGAAAGCGTCGTTGACGTATACGTCCGCATATTCGCTCAACGCCTTGCAGAAAGCTTCGTCTCTGCCCTCTTCTTCGGCGTGGAAACGCAAGTTTTCAAGCAAAACGCATTCGCCGTCTTTCAAAGAAGCGACTTTAGCTTTTGCGTCTTCGCCTATTACGTCCTTTGCAAAAGCAACTTTACCGCCGAGCAGTTGGTTAAGTCTGTCCGCAACGGGTTTAAGAGTCAGTTTAACCGGATCGTTTTTCAATGCCTTGGCAATAGCCTCTTCGGTAGCCGCCTTTTGCTCAGCTTCGGGCAAAGCGGAAATTACTTTCTTTTCTTTCTTAGTCAAGCCTACTTTTGCGCTGAAAATGCTATGCGGCTTGCCCATGTGAGAACAAAGTATAACCTTTGCTCCTTGTTCCATAAGATACTTAATCGTAGGCAAAGCGCCTTGAATACGGTTTTCATCTGTAATAACGCCGTCTTTCATTGGCACGTTGAAATCCACTCTTACGAGGCACTTCTTGCCTTTTACGTCTACGTCTTTGATTGACTTCTTGTTCATATTAAGTCTCCTTAAATATTTAATATAAATTTTTTTACGCTGTTATTATATCACTGCGCAGTATTTTTTGTAAAGAATAATCAAGCCATTTGTCAAGAATATGACAATCTTTGCATTTTTTATTGCGACTCGCCGTCGCTTTTCACTTCTGCATTCTCTTTATTCTGTTCCGCTTGAGAATTTATTTCGCTTTCATCTATTTCTTTTATATTGGAACAACTTTCATCAACGCTTTTATCGCTATTCGGATTTAATGCGCTGCAATCAAGTCTTCGCAGATGCGATCTATCGGCGTTGCATACCGCTATAAATTCGCCGTTGTATTCTTCTATATGCATCTCAGCTCCGCAACCAACTATATCGCACTTTGTCTTTATCTTCAAATCATAAAAATTATCGCCCAAAAGCATTACGGGAGGCTTACCATAACTGATTTTTTTAATGGCAAAACCGCTTTTGCACATAGCGTTTATCATTCTCATTCTATATCCGTAATCTATTACGAAAGCTCCTGCCGTAAAACAAATCAAAAACAAAAACAGAATGAGCATTACCCTCAACGTATCGTTGAATTTCAATCTTCCTACGACGTATATAAGAACGATAGAGAGCGCCAACCCTACGATTGACAGCGCAAATCTTACAACCGTACTTTTCCTTACCGCATCTTTCTTACCCTTGGGGATAGTCTCTACTTCGCCCATATCCAAATCTTCGATATCTTTGACGTCCTCTTCTTGAAGGCTTGCCTTAGAGAGTATATAAATTCTTTCTCTTTCCTTCGCTTGACGGCGTTCGAAAAAAGACATCTTTTTCTTTTCGCTAATAAGTTGAGCGCCGCACTTTTCGCAAAAAGTCGCGTCGTCCTTATTCTCGTGTCTGCAATTTGGACACTCCATATTATTTATCTCCCGTTTGTTCCGCCATATTGGGAACTGCTCTTCTTTCTTTGTTGATCTTCTTTATTTTGACTCTATACAAGCCATAGACCGTCGCAACGGCTATTGCTCCCGCTATTATCAAATAACTTGCTATATGCGGCTGTATTTGCGCTTTGCCCGCGCTTGCTATACCTACCGCCAAAAACATTATCCACTGCGCGATAGACAAAGCGATAAACACAATGCTTGATATCAGCAAAAACAAACCGTCCTTATTATTCTTTCTGTTTAAGCATACAGCGCAAAACCATAATAGCCAACTTGCAAGCCAAAGCGCCGATACTATCAAAATCATGATATATGCGCTATTGAGCATTTGCGTATCCTCTTTGGTCATCATTTGCGTAAACGCGGATTTTATCAAAAGCGGACTTATAGAAGAATTCGTATTCTCCGCAATGTAATCGACAGCGTTATCATATCCGCCCGACGGCGCAGTAAGAAAATTGAGAAATGACATATTTACGGTCACGCCGATCGTGGGATCTTCCTCGTCGCTTTCCATCGTCGTTCCTAAAATGTCGCTCAACGCGCTTGAAAAATTCATATTGATCGCCGGCATTATCAAAAATGCTAAAAGACATAACGCGACGACTATACCGATCGTGACGTTGAGTCGAATATCAAGTCCCTTCTTCTTGACGTCAAGAGTCTTATTGAAAAGAATATCCGCTTTCTGTTGATTTGTCAAAGCGCCGGGATTTTTCTTCTTTGAACGTTTAGCCATATCGTCCTCTTTACTTTTACTAATTCAATAGTACACCATTTTGGCGATTATCGCAAGAAGTGAATAAAACTTTGCAAAAAATATACAATAAGTATTGCCCAAAAACGCCGTTCGAGCATACATAGTCGCAGATTTTTGATTAATAAGTCGGAAATCTTTCGACTAAATAAAAAAGGAGAAGATTATGATTACAATTATTGCACTTATTTTGGTAACGATCGGAGCATTGAACTGGTTGTCGGTTGGAATTTTCAACTTCAACGTAATCAACTGGATGTTTACTCCGAGCGCGTACGTCGGAGCAAGAATTATCTATGCGCTTGTCGGTATAGCTGGCGTGTGGCTTATTGCATACCTTATATACAATAAGTTCTCTCCCAAGCGTATCCACGCAGTGGAGGATATGAGTTCAGATAAAAACCATAGAGACCATGTATAACAAAGGATAGGCTTTAAAACGACAAAAGTAGCAGGCGTAACGCTTGCTCCTTTTGTTTTAACTTTAAAACAATCTCTAATCGCTACAATAAATTGATAGCATATAATCCAAACTACATTTAAGCCACTCCATAAGATAATCAACTTGCTCCTTCCATGTAGTAATAGATATAATTATTTCTGTATTCCAATGAGTCAAATTACTTTGACCAAGTACCATATCCCACTTATCAAAATTTCGGTTAAATGAATTGCTGCAAGACATAAGTTCATCATATTTTGAGTCAAGAAAATTAATTAACAAGCTATTTGACGAAATCTCAACTAATCTAGCCTTTACTAGTTGCTTAAATTCATCGAATTGCAAAAGTCTATTATACCAAAAAATCAAACTGGCTCGTAGATATGTAGGTTCATTAATTCCCCAGTAAGCTGCATTTCCGCAACTTGCATCGTAATCCCAAATAGGACCTCTATATATCTTTCCATCTCTATTATCATAATAAAGATAAAAACTTGAAATTGCTCCATCCGCTGTATTTGTCAACTCATCAATCAAATAACCATCTACAAACGAAGGAATATCCAACAAATTACTTATTATGGCAAAATTTTCATATGAATTATCAAGATTATTCAGACTGTCGACAGCTGTTTGCATAATATTTTGTATAAATCCCACAAATTCCTCTTTATGAGCAATAAAAACCTCATCTTCGACATCAGGACTTTTTATCGCATAACAATCGCCATTTATTCTGAAAAAGTCTAGCCCCTCAATCCCTTCATACGGTGCATAAGCATTGTCCGACTCCAAAAGATATCCTGTATTTAACATTAAACTTCCGTCATCATTTACAAGATTATCATCTATATCAACTCTTGTGCTACCTACTTCGTTCTGTTCACATACCAAATAAACACCCAAATATTCCCCATTCAAATACAATTCAATATTTTGAACACTTGTCGTATATTTAGCATTGACAAGAAATTGACTTGCTATAGAGTATGTAAAATAATTACGTGCTAAACTTGGATCAGCAAAATTAGCTATCAATGTCCACTTCTTGGCTTTTCCGTTTCCAAACAAGTCAACTTTTGAGTTAAATTTAAGCTTATATGGCTTTTTAAGTAGCCCCCACGTTGTATTCCCTCTTCCGCGAATCCCCGCGCTTTCCCCTTCAAAACAGTACTCTTGTTCTGCATTAAGAACTGATACGTTACACGTTACGTAATTTTCCTTATCCAAAATCGGAGCGCTGTTCTGCGTATTTATCACCATTACGGGCAATTCGAGAAAATCAATTTCGGTTTCTACGGTAACGACCAACTCATCTGTTATCTTAGTAATGCGATAAGTATTATCTCTGGAAATTTCCAAAGGATCTTTAAGGTTTTTATATCCCGTTTTGGGCGTAACGCTGACACTCTTCAACTTATATCCAATTGCGACAACGACTTCAAAATTGACCTGTCCTTCACCGTCGTTCAAAAGTTTGCCCGTACTGCTGTCGCGGGCATAAGCAACGGTTGACTCTACTCCGTCAATATAGGTTTGCGTATCATATACCAAAATTGAAGAAATTCCTACGTCACACTTAAACGCAACTTTATACGAATAGAATTCTCCTACGGTTTTATAAATTCCGCATTCGCATTCCATTATTTCGTTGGCATCGCTCTCTATCGATTTATTCCCAAAATCATGCTCATGCTTTTCTATCTCACCGCAAATACGACAAACGCGCCAATGGAAGTCTTCGTCAATACTATAATCGCTCCATAAATGTTCTCCATTTGCATCCAAAGGTTCTTTCTTTTGAGCGTCGCAATTCTCACACGAATAAGTAATTACTCCCGGCGTGATACAAGTGGGAGAAGTTGTTACAACTCCTGCGTCCCATTTATGTTCATGCCCTTGGACAAGCTCCAAATCTTTTACAGTGTCTTGCCCGTCACTGTCGGAATTACAAGCCGCAAATGCGAACGTCAGCGACAAAACGCAAATAATTACTAATAAAATAAATACATTAAATCGTTTCTTCATTAAAATTTCCTTTCTTCAAAAATACATTGATATTATATATAAATATGTCGAATTTTGTCAACAGGTAAATAGTGGATGGGAACTTTTATGCATAGAACCGCATAGAAAAAAGCCTCCCGCACAATTATGAGGGGAAGCTCTTTTTTTTCTTATTCAGCCGGCGAAAAACCGCTTTGTTTTTTAAATTACTAAGCCGTACGTATCGTTTCTATCGGCTTTTTCCTCGATAGTCTATAAACAGGCAAGAAACTCGATACCAACGCTACCGCAACGCTTATCAACAGCATCAAAGCGATCTGTCTAAAACCGAAGTTGAGGAGCGTGATCTGTAAGCCGTATTCGCTTCTCAACATATTATTGAGCAACATACAACCTACTCCGCAAACTACCATAGACAAGAAGAAATTGATGAGCGCGATAATCAAACTCTCGCTGAAGAAGATCGAGAATACGTCGCTTGACTTTGCGCCGACTGCGCGCAATATGCCTATCTCACGCTTTTTGTAAGAAATTGACACCGCAATGTAGTTGCTCATCAGCAGCATTGAGAACACAGCCAAGCCTATACCAATATAGAGGAATACCTGTCCCAATACCTCCAACATACTGTCTACCATGCCCAACATAAACGTAGCGCCGTTTTGCATACTAAATCCTCTTTCTCCAGTCTCGTCGTAGTGGATATCTACGAGTTTTTCGATTTGCGCTCTGTCTTTGGGCATAGGCGCGATAAAGAAAGTATAAACTGCGGGTTCAACGTTCTCCAACGCTTTATACAACGCGTTGTTTATAACGACTTCCGAGCCGGAATAATCCGTCCAATAACCATTTTCATCTACAGTTCTTTTAGCAATATAAAAGCCTACTATCTTAACGTCTTCAATATTCTTATAATTATTGTCTTCAGTCAACATATAATTTGCGCTATCTATTTCAAAACTGTAATTGACCGCTTTCAACAACTCGCTATAATATATCTTTTGTGAGTTATAATCTCTAACTACCATTCCGCAATCAAGACCGAGAACGTTTTGTCTATCTCCTCCATTTATATAAACGTACTCATATTGACCGTCCACTTCAGCTTCGACACCTACTTCGTAGCAGTTTAAATATCCCGCGTAAAGACACCTCAACTCTTCGTCGCTCATATTTGCGAAATCATACGCTAAGTTGGAGCTATCAAACTCGATTTCGGAAGCAGAATCCCATGAATATACAATGTAATCTTTCAAACGTTGGACATAATAGTTCATTGCCCTATCGCCATATTCCTCTCCAATGCTTTGGATGAAAGCTCTGAACGCTCCCGTCTGATTTTTAGTCAAAGCCTGAGCGGCTTCCCAAGTTGCTATGCTTCTAGACGTCCACATATTTGGATGCAGATCCGACAACTTGCTTATATTAAACGACAATATTCCGCCAAAATACGATTTGTTAAAATTTATTTCTATTTCATCAACCTCGACCCTATCGCTGCCATTATATGCGAATATATTAGAGCATCTGTCTACGTTGACAATAAATTCGTTATCAGCCAAATTTTCGCGAGCGTTGTTGTCTACCCATAGAATTTCCAACTCGCTCAAAGCCTCGTCGCCGGCAACAGCGTCAAAATACAAACTGAAATAACTATAATCATTGTTATCGTTTTGGAAATACATATATCCGCTTGCAGATTTTCCTATCGAAGCATTCGGCGGATTGATAATGGAATCAACAATTGTATTGTAAGTATTTTTGCTCACGTATCCCAAAGAATGGTAACCGTAAGTGAAATATTGCTGACACTCTTGAGTCAAAAGCATTGACATGAGATTTTCAGTCGACGCGCTGTCAGTCGGTTTCAAAGACTCAAAACGTTTGCTTTCGTCAGCCTTAGTATCGACAATACCGACTATTTTCCAAATTTTACTTTCTCCGTACCCGTTGCTTCTTATCTCCATTATCGGATTGAACTTCAAAAACTGCTCTTCGCTCTCAATATCGGATGATTTTATATTTATTTGCTCATTATTATCGTTGTCATAATACGTCAAACCTGCAAGCGCATATTGCTCGTAAATATATTTCGTTATTACGATCTCATCGTCGGCGGCGGGCATTTTACCTTGCATTTGACCAAAACCGAAAGTAGCAAAGTCTTCTTCGCTCGCAGGCAAATATCCCACAAGTCTTGATAGATAGTACGTGGAATAATTATTGCCTCTGAGCTTATTTGGCTCATAAGTCGAGAAGCTGCTATCGCATTTAGCAACGCCCGTAAATTCCATTCCCGTCATTTCCTTGACTCTTTCCAAATCTTTTGCAGACGCGCCCACGCTGCTATAATAGTCGCCGTTGAGTACTTTTGCTCCGAAAACTGCGCTGTCGTAATTGCTATCGAGAATTGAATTTACCGTCGTTTTTCTAGCGTTGTACGATCCGATCGTATCCGCCAAACCGAACATTGCAAAGCTGATAAGACACAAGAATATCGTCATAAACAATCTGAACGGCTTTGTCTTCAACGAACTTGCGCCGATCTTGAATGCGTGCGAAGCAGGCAGTTTGGAACGGATAAATTTGCTCGAACCGTCGTACTTCTTATTGCTTTCGGATAATACTCCGTTGTCCGTATCTCTAAATACCTCTTGATTTCCGTCTTTATCTATACGCGCTATTTGACAGAAACTTTCGTTGGAACGCTCGTCAAGCGATATGATCGTATCGCTTTCGGAATTATCTAGATACTGCTGAATTTTCTTCATATCCTCCGCGGTAAGTTTGTAACCCTTGCGGATATGCAATATCTTGTCGTCAACGACGCTCAATCCTTCGCTTTCCTTACGCGACTCGGCTGTCTCTTTGGATATATCGGATATTATCTTTCCGTCAGCAAGCTCGATAACTCTGTCGCCGTAATACTCCGCGAACTCTCTATCGTGCGATACTACTATTACCAACTTGCTCTTCGACAGTTTTTTCAAAGTATCGAATACTTGTTTACCCGTATTGGAATCCAAAGCGCCCGTCGGCTCGTCCGCCATTATGATCTCCGGCTCTTTGATAAGCGCTCTCGCTATCGCTACTCTCTGTTTTTGTCCGCCGGAAAGTTCGTTCGGCTTTCTGTTGCCGTAGCCTACCAAATCGACTTCTTCCAATATCTCGTTGAGCGATTTATCGTCTACTTTCTTACCCTGCAACTTCATTGCGAGCGCTATGTTCTGTCCTACGGTAAATTCATTGAGAATGTTATACTCTTGGAAAATAAAACCAATAAACGTATTGCGATAAGAATCGAAGTCCGCTTGCGAAAAGTCTTTTGAAGACTTGCCCTTAATACTGAATTCGCCGCTGTCCGCTGTGTCAAGTCCGCCGATCACGTTCAATAGAGTGGATTTACCGCTACCCGACTTACCGAGTATGAAAACCAAGCCCGTATCCGCAAACGACAAAGACACGCCGTCCAACGCCTTGACAGGAATCCCCTTTTTAGGTTTATACGTCCTGTACACGTTTTTTATTTCTAACATCGCTTTTTCTCTCCCTTGTTAAAAATTTTAATGTTATTTTAATCTTACTTTAATTTTAACCTTTATTTATTGCGATGTCAAGAACTTAATTTTTCAATAATTAGGACTGTTTATGTACGTTTTGATCACGTTAAGCGAAAGACTACAACGCTTGAATCGTCTTTGAGCCCCATAGCTTTCGCTTGATTTATTATTTCGTCGCAGACTTGTTGGGGATTCAACGTCGATAGACAGTTGAGAATATGCTTGATTCCGCCAAGCGTAAGCGTTTCCATAATACCGTCGCTGAACATCACGACCATCTCGCCTACGGCGATCAACTGGCGTTGAACTTGCGGAGTCGCTTCTTCGACAATACCCAAAGGAAGAGCGTTGCTATCTATTATCTGAATGCTGTCCAATCTTTTTATCAAGCTTTGCACTCCGCCCTGTTTGATAAAATCGACGATACCCAACTCTAAATCAACGACGCACATATCCAGCGCGTTGAAATTATCCTTTGACACGACAGCGAGAAGCCTATTGACGAGCATAAGCGAATTGACGTTGTCAAATCCCGCTCTATAATAAGAACTTACCATATCCAAAGCAAGTTGACTTCCTTCGCGCGCGCTGACGCCCGTACCCATACCGTCGCACAAAGCGATAAGCACCTTATCGTGTTTCAACTTAGTCACCGTATAAGTGTCTCCGCACGCCTTGGAATCGGGCTTCGTGCACGTGGCGGTAGCGTAGGTTATTCTATACTTGGGCGAGTTGATAAAAGTAATACAATATCTTCCGTCAGGCAACTTTCTCTCTTCCTTTTTTTCAAGCTGCGCGCTTACGAGTTTGGATAGCACGGAAATAAGAGCTTTTTTGTTTCTGTCTTTTTCTCTTACTATCAAAGAGATAGTATGTTTACCGTTTTTTATCAACGTCATTACGTCCGAACATACGATATTGTTGTAACCTAGTTCCTCGACTATTCTCGCGTCGAGCTTGTCGTCGATATTTACCGTACACTTTACCTCTTCGCCAAGACTAGAAAGTATGTCGCTTACTCCGAGAAGTTGCCCAGAAATGAGCTTTTGATCTACTTCCATTTCCTTGCCCGAATTATATTTTATATCGTAAGCCAGCGCTGTTTTGTTGCAGGTGGATAAAAGCGTAGGAAGTTGGATACATTTAGAGGACAAGAAAGTCGGCAAGTCTTCAAGCGTTGCCCTTCCCGAAGTCAAGACAGTACGCACGACTCCTTCTATCAACGAAGACAATTCGTTGCTTAAAATACTCTGACAGTAATCTCTGTTGATACAGTTGCCGCATACGTTGAGCATTATTTCCTGGGCTATTCCCGGCACGGCTTGAACGGGAGGAAGATATCTCATAACGTTTTTGGAATATATCTCAGACATTTCGTAGAAAACTCCCGACACTATAGAAAGACGGGAAGAAATCTCTCTTCGAGAGCGGTTGACCAATTCCTTGGCGCTTTCTCTGCCCTCGGAAGACTTGAACGTAGGCAATTTTTTGATAAAGTTGTCCGTAAGGCTCGTCGTGATAAGCACGCCGACTGTAAAGCCTATCAAATGCAGATAATAAACGCCTGTAAAGATATGGAAATAAAGTCCGCAAATTATATGGGTAAGCACTGCGCACAGACCTGCGATCCATTTATTTGCGCAGAATAAATAGGAAGTGAGAAATATCAAAATTATGCCGCCGGACATTGCCAAAGATATATCAGTCAATCCTCCGCCTACCGCGATCGCGCTGATAATGACGAGTCCTTGCGGAAGAGAGAAATTGCGGTATAGATACGGCATCGCCAAACCGAGTATCAAAAAGAATATCCTAAAACCGTAAATATCAAAAGAATACAGCCCGTTTGCCAAAACCGCCAACAGCACGAAACCGCCGACTATCTCGTCGCCGCTCAATCTTCTACCCACTCCTCTTACTCCGATCGCGTAGCAAATCGTACTAAACAGAAGACTTACCACTACCAAGCTTACCAAATAAACTCCGTATTCTATCTTGAATCCGCGAGTGATA
The DNA here is from genome assembly GCA_947174325.1 of uncultured Clostridia bacterium. Classification (GTDB taxonomy): domain Bacteria; phylum Bacillota; class Clostridia; order Christensenellales; family UBA3700; genus RACS-045. The sequence goes on along the minus strand of CAMWIL010000001.1, from coordinate 14,260 downwards.
TCAACTACCGCAAGCGGGATAACGCATACAAGCGCATATCCAATCGTTGCGGATAATCGCATAGGTTTTGCAAAAAGATAATGCAGGTATTTGGCGGTCAGCATTATCACTATGGGAACGGTAGCGTATACGATCCCGTAAAGAGAATGATCGCAAATAAGACATATTGACAAATAACTGCACGAGAGTACCGCGACGTTGAAACGACAGTAAATTAAAGCGACGAAAAGCGACAAAGCGTAACCTCTGTAATCGCCGACGATCTGCGCCCTTTGACATAGAAACATCAACAGAGCGATCAAAACATAATTTTTTGCATACTTAAGCGCGCCGTTTATCTTCATAATAATTACATAATAAACCTTGCGCGTATGAATAAAATTCGCAATTAAGTCGAATTTACGCGATTATTGCAAAATGCAAATTTAATAAAGCTATTACCGAAAAACTAATCTCCTCTTTCCTCGACAAACTTGATTTTTCTGTCCAAGATACGTCCTTTCGTCAAAGATAAAGGAAGATAGAACGCCGACATCCTTCCCAATTTTATGCTTTCTATCCTGCCGTAACAATTTATGCTTACGCTGGCGTCGCAGAATTGAGCGAGAACGTGCTTGCCCGAAACTCTCGCGAGAGTTTTCGCGCAGGTTATTCGTTCGCGATTAATCGGTATGGAATTCATAGAAAAAATATATCTGCAATTTTCAAAACAGCTTTGCCAAAGCTGAGGATAACATATGTCGCTGTCGACAAAAATACATATCTTGCCTCTGCTCGTAAGATAACTGCGAACGACGCTTCCCTTCTCGTATCCTTTGATCGGATAGATCTCGTCGCTTACGCCGAATACCTTGCCCCCGTCTATAAGCATAACGCTGTTGTAGAGTCTGTCGCCTATCTTTGCGCGCATACTCACGATAAGGATGATCTCCTTATCCTTGCTGAATACTATCATATCTCGGAAAATATGAGAATTGCCGTTGAACTCGGCAGGCATATCGACAACGCCCGTTATCTCGCGCGAAAGTATCACCGTATCGTTGGGCGAGATCAAAGCTCCGTAATCTTCCACTACGTCGTCGAAATCAATGTCGGAAAAACAAAAAATCATATTGCATAATATGTGTCTTCCCGACAAAGAGTTACGGCATTTTTTAATCTAATTCCTCGCCCGTCCTGACGTTGAAGCGCATAGTCTTGCGCTCTCCGTTTTGAATATAATCGGCTTTCATCACGTCTTTTCTCTCAAAGCCTGCGGAAAGTATCTTGACTTGTTTTGGCTCAAAGGTTTCTTTAAGCGCGATTTTCTGCTCTTCTTTGTAAAGACTTACGTCGTCGGAAATAAATAGTAAACTTCCGAAAGTAGAGTTGACTTTTGCAAGCATCTTCCTTTGTTTGAAAGTCATACCTATATTGTTGTCGCGTAGCAAGAATACGTCAGGATCGTTCTTCCACGCTCTGCCGTCGAGATGACGTCTGAATATCGAGTTGCAGACAGCGTGCGGTGTAGAAACGTCCTCGCGCATCGTATACTTTCTGTTGTTCCATTTAAGATGAATATCCGAGCCTATACGGCAGTAATCGACCTTGCCGAAAGCAGGCATCAACGGAACTCCGCAGCCTAAAACAAGCTTATCGCCGCAACACTCCCTTATCAAGTCCATCGCGTCGCACATAATTTCTCCTCTCGACTTTCCGTGAATAGGCAAAACGCAAGCTCCGTACAAGAAGTCGAGTTTTACGAGGTCGTATCCCCATTCGTTGAGCACGACGTCGAAAACGTGTTTCAGATACGATCTCACATCAGGGTTGTAAATATCCAACGAATAGAAACCTCCCCAATTATGCCCCGTATTATACGGCTTGCCGTGTTTGTCTTTTATAAACCAATCGCGGTGTTCGCGGAATAATTGAGACCTTTTCGTACCTGCGAAAGGCGCAAGCCATAAACCTGCAAGCATACCGTTTTTGTGTATGCTGTCGGCAACGGCTTTCATACCATGCGGAAACTTGTTTTTGTCGGTAATCAGCCAATCGCCTATCGCTTGCTGATAGCCGTCGTCGATTTGAAAACAATCGAATTTGATTTCTTGGTCGGCTATACTTGAAAGATCTCTGTTGATAACTTCTTCGTTGATATGAGAATAATAGTTATACCAAGACGTATATCCGACGCGCTTTTTGCTTTCTCTTGAAGTGACGTTCATTTTTCTGAAATACTCGTCGAACGCTTCATCGTACTCTCCTTCTACAAACGCTACTTCCATCAACGTCTTTTCGCTGTCGTAGACCACGCCTTGCAATTCTTTTGATATGATCACTAGATCGGCGTAGCAGTCGAACGTAAACACAGTATATCCGGATCTTTCGCTCAATGAGCCGAAAATTTCTACGCTGTTGCCGTTGCGTACGTAACCGTAAGACCAGCCGTAAAAGATACCTCTTTTTCTAGGATACGTCCAAAAGAGATTGTCGCCCGATTTGGATAAGCCTATGCGATTGCCAAGAGGACTCGTGAACAACGCCCGCGTTATCCTTGTCAACTCGCTCATCTTCTCATCGGGAGCATATTCCATACTGTCCGTCCAACTCTGATAGCCGTTGACGAATATTCTGTTCTCGGATTTGTATTTATACGGAAGCTTTACGTCGAAATTTAAAAACTCGACTTTTGCAGTCGGTATCACGGACATTTTCAACACTCCGTCTTCTATCGAATAATTCAAAGAAAAATGTTCGCATTGCGCGCTTTGGCAATTATATTTTTTGCCGTTTGCCTTATACTTGATATCAAATGAAATTTCCTTTACGTTCATATTGCACCTAATTATTTTGTAGTATCGTTTTTTTATAAAGATCGTTATTTTTGTTTTTTACTCTCCGCTTTGCAAAAATCGTTTATCCGTTCTCTGCATCCCAACTGCCATTCGTCGCTATGCGGATATTTGTCAAAGGCTATCGGCTGGATATCTTTTTCCAAAACTTCCAACGTCCTTTCCCTGCCTGCCAAACTCTCGGCGAGTTGAAGCGCGCGCATATCCTGTAAACCGTCGAAAAATACTTTTAATCTCAACGACAAAAGCGGTTCTCCGTCCTTGCCCGGATAAACGACGTAAGAATCTCCCGACGGGAAAAATCCGCCCGCGTCCGTTTCTTTATACGGATCGACTTCTCCTACGGAAAGCCTCTTATACCAGAAATTATAGCCCCAATGCAAAAAGCCTTTTACGTCGAATTTATAAAGTTGGTATCCCAACACTCTGTTGCGTTGCGACGGCATAGAGAAAAAACGATTTGCTACGCCGTCAGACTGCGCGCTGCAATAATACGTCCACAGCTCCGGCACATTGCCTATAAACGGCTTGATATGATTTGTCGCAGGTATCGGTAATTCGACCAGACCTTTTTCATAAAAATCATAACTACTCAACGCGTCTATCATCTTGAAATCGCCAAACAATTCTTTGACTATTTTGCTTGCTTTTCGATAACTTCTCAGCATTGACTTGGACGGCTCGTCAGAAACGTGAAAATATACTCTGTCCGTTAGTCCTTTATTGATCAAGAATTCTTTTAATTTAGGCGCTAACGCAGAGAGAAAAGCGCGGTATTTTTTGCCCGAAGCCCGCGTCTTCCAGCCGAAAATCCTTTCTTCTTTTCCATTGACTTTCGCGACTATCTTAGGACACTTTTTTGCGCCCCATTGCGTGAATAAATGAGACATTTCATAGTATTTTATACCCACTCTTTCGCACGTATCTATCCAACGATCCAATTTGGAAAAATCAAAAGAATATCCGCTGTCCGAGTATTCTACGCCAATAAGCTGAACGGTCAATCGTTCTTTGCCTACCTTAGTGTCGAGAGGAGGCGTAAACAACGGCGTAAGAACCATATTCATACCGTATTCGCGCGCAACTTCGAGATACTTTTCTACGTATCTCCAATAATCTTCGGAAAAGACTTCCAAGCCGTAATAAGTCGCAATGCAGTCGGTATGAAACCAATTCGTATAAATCAAACTCTGCTCAGGCAAAAGCATATCGATGACGTCAAAAACAAACTCTGCTTTTTCCTCTCCGCTTTGCGTCTTCAAGGCGACTTCGACTTTTTGTTCTCCGACAGATAATTGATCTTTGGAGTAAACTTCCAACCATAGACTTTTCCATTTGCCTGCGCCGAGTTTTATTCGTCCGTCCGTCGGTCTTAGAAGTTCGGGAAAATACCCCGATTCTCTTCTCAACGTATAATCGTCTTGCGTTTTTCCGACCGCAAGAGAAGAGTATATTTCTTCGACTTCGTATAAAGTGACGCTGTCAGATATCTTTGATTTAATTTCTGCAAAAACTTCGCAATCGCTATCGCTTTGCATTGCGATCTGAACGGACGCGCGCTCATTACGGAACATACTCAATTTATTAAATGGCTTAGCCTTAGGCTCTTCGTCCGAAAAGACTTTCGCCAGCGAACTTAACGGGATTATTCTCAACATATTTTCTCCTTTATCTATACGCCTATACTGCGCATTATAAGTTTAGCATACAAACATATAAATTTCAAGGTCGAAATTAAAAGAGAAAGCTTTCTTAGTAATCAAAGTACAGTTCCTTTATATTCGGATACACATAGTAATTCGTTGGCGTCAATATCAAGCACAGCACAAAGATTTGCAAACGTATCAAGCGAAGGCATTTTGTTCTGATAAAGGTATTGCCCTATTGCTTGGTGACAAACACCTATTCTAGTTGCTAGTTCGCTTTTTGTCATACCACTTTGCTTAATTGCCTCAATAATTTTGTTTCTAATATGGTCAAGTTTAATCATTTTCATTTCCTCCTCTATAATTATGCTAGCATTGTTAGCAAAATACTTGACTTGCTAGCATTGATAGCATATAATTATTACGCTAGCATTGATAGCAAAGTGAAAATTACCTTATTTATTTTGAAATTAGGTTAGTTATTAGCTTGCTAGCATTGATAGCGCGATGAAACATCTTTTTTAACAGGAGAAGAATTGGGATATGACGAATATTACTGATAAAATAGAAAAAATAAATACAAATACACCGCAAAAAAAACTTGTAAAAACCAAACAATCGCTTAGTTGGAATTTGGTCTTTTATTACTTGCAAATGATTTACGGATTCAGCGAAGTAAGGCGCGATGAAACATACTGTAAAAAATATGATGATTTATATGATTACGTTACTCAAAAGATTGCTCCGCCATACGAAAGCGATATAAAAGAAGTATACGTCGTTTTAGAGCAAGAAATATAGAATACGTTATTGAAAAAACAATAAATTATTGCAAAAATAACGTAAACTTACTTATAAACAAAACGTAACGCTAACAACACTTAAAAACAAAAACTTGCGACAAGTCCATAGTCTACACGCTAAAAATCTACTTTCTTAGTTCAACAAAAAGAGCGATAACAAAATCGCTCTTTTTATTTCTTTATTATTATAAATTTATATTAAATAAAACGATATTTATTTAGTCCCTTTCTTCTTGGACAGCGACGCCTTAACGAATTCACGGAAAATAGCGTGAGCTCTGTTGGGTCTTGATTTGAATTCGGGATGATATTGCACTGCGATGAAGAAATCGTTGGCGGGAACTTCTACCGCTTCGACAAGTCTCTCGTCTGGCGACGTACCCGTGATACGCAAGCCTGCTTTGCTCAACTCTTCGCGATATTCGTTGTTGAACTCGTATCTATGACGATGTCTTTCTCTGATAAGATCTTCCCCATACGCTTTACTCATAAGGCTGTCCTTTGCGATCTTGCAAGGATATGCGCCCAATCTCATAGTGCCGCCCTTAGGTATATTTCCGTGTTGGTCGGGCATAAGGTCTATCACGCAATGTTTGCTATTTGGATCAAACTCGCTGCTTGTAGCGTCTTTATATCCAAGCACGTTGCGAGCATATTCAATAACGGCGATCTGCATACCCAAACAAATTCCGAAATAAGGAATATTGTTTTCTCTCGCATATTTACATGCAAGTATCTTGCCTTCAATACCTCTGTCGCCGAAACCGCCCGGCACTAATATACCGTCGACGTCTTTGAGCAACTTTTTGCAAGTCGCGTCGTCTTTGATGTCTTCTGCTTCTATCCACTTGATATCCACTATACAGGAATTTTCATAGCCGCCGTGTCTTAGAGCTTCGGCTACCGAGAGATAAGCGTCGTGAAGTTTTACGTACTTGCCGACTATCGCAATGGACACTTCGTCTTTTCTCGACTTGATACGCTCTATCATATCCGTCCATTCTTTCATATCAGGCTTAGGCGTATCTAGATTGAGTTCTCTGCACACGACTTCGCTTAGTTTGCTCTTCTCCAACATCATTGGAGCTTCGTAAAGTACGTCGACCGTAAGGTTCTCGACTACGCAGTCGGGAGCAACGTTACAGAAAAGCGCGATCTTGTCCAACACGCCTTTCTCCATAGGCATATCGCAACGACATACGATAATATCGGGATTGATACCCAGTCCCATAAGTTCCTTGCAAGAGTGCTGAGTAGGTTTGGACTTCTGCTCGCCGCTCGATTTGATATAAGGAACTAGCGTAACGTGTACGAACAGACAGTTTCCTCTGCCCACTTCGTGGGATATTTGTCTTATAGCTTCCAAAAACGGTTGGCTTTCTATATCGCCTATCGTGCCGCCTATTTCCGTCAATACAATATCTGCGTTGGACTTCTTGCCTACGCTGTAAACGAATTCTTTTATCTCGTTGGTAATATGAGGTATGACCTGCACGGTCTTGCCCAAATAATCGCCTCGTCTTTCTTTATTGAGAACGTTCCAATATACTTTACCTGTGGTAAGGTTGGAATATTTATTGAGTTCTATATCAATAAATCTCTCGTAGTGACCGAGATCGAGGTCGGTTTCCGCTCCGTCTTCGGTAACGTAAACTTCGCCGTGCTCGTAAGGGTTCATCGTACCCGGATCTACGTTGATATACGGATCGAGTTTCTGCGCCATTACTTTCAAACCTCTCGATTTGAGCAATCTGCCCAGACACGCCATTGTTATGCCTTTGCCTAGTCCCGATACTACGCCGCCCGTTACGAATATATACTTTGTCATACTTCTACCTCTCCGTCATATACTTTTAATGCGTCGCCCGTCATAAACACCGCTTCGTCGGTATACTTGACCTTCAAATCTCCGCCGAGAAGTTTTACGGTGACTTCTTTATCCTTATCGCAATGTCCGTTGAGCGCAGCCGCCACAGCTACCGCGCACGCTCCCGTACCGCAAGCCCACGTTTCGCCCGAGCCTCTTTCCCAAACTCTCATTTTCAGAGTATGTTTGTCAATGACTTTGACGAATTCCACGTTCACTCCTTCGGGGAAAAGCGGATTTTCTTCAAACTTAGGACCGATCTTTTCAAGATCGATGTTTTCAACGTGAGGTACGAATACCACGCAATGCGGATTGCCCATTGATACGCAGGTTATTTCGTATTCTTTATCGCCTATCTTACACTTTTGCGCGATAATGCTCTTGCCGTCGAGTTTGACGGGTATTTTACGCGGATCGAGCACAGCCTTGCCCATATCTACCGTGATAGATTTCGCCATACCGTTTTGCGTCTTGATCTCAACGTTTTTGATACCGCTGAGCGTCTCGATCTGCATTTCTTTCTTATTTACGATAGCATTGTCATAGCAATATTTAGCTACGCAACGAATACCGTTGCCGCACATCTTGCCTTCGCTGCCGTCGGCGTTGAACATTCTCATCTTGACGTCGGCAACGTCGCTGTTGCATATAAGAATTATACCGTCAGCGCCCACGCCGAAGTGTCTGTCGGATAGCCTTACCGCCAAACCTTCGGGATTGACGATAGGATTGTCGATACAGTTGAAGTAGATATAATCGTTGCCCGTGCCTTGCATCTTGGTAAACTTGCGAATGCTTCTACCTTCGCGAAGTCTGTTGATATCTATAAGTTCGGTATTAAATTCCGAATATCTGCTGAGAAGCGAATTAGCGACCGCGTTTGCCGTGTCTATCGACGTAAGACAAGGAATTGCTCTCTCTACCGCTTTTCTTCTTATCTTAACGCTGTCTCTCGTAGGCAACTTACCCTTGGACGAAGTGGAAATGATATAATCTATTTTACCCGACTCAATCAAAGTGATGGTATTGTCTTTGGAATTTTGGTGTATCTTGTTGACTTCTATCACGTCGAGTCCTACGCCTCTAAGCACTTCCGCCGTGCCTGCCGTAGCGTAGAGCGTGTATCCGAGATCCTCAAACTTCTGTCCTATCTCGCCTATCTCGTCCTTGTCTTGATTTCTTACGGATATGAAAATGCCGCCTTTCTTCTTCATCTTGTAATTTGCCGCTACGAGTCCTTTGTACAACGCTTCTTCCAGCGTCGTAGCTACGCCCAATACTTCGCCCGTAGATTTCATTTCCGGTCCGAGTTGGGTATCTACGTTCGTCAACTTTTCAAAGGAGAACACGGGAACTTTTACCGCAACGTACGGCGAACTTGGATATATACCCGTGCCGTAACCCATATCGGCAAGTTTCTCGCCGAGTATAGCCCTGGTAGCAAGATCGACCATAGGTACGCCCGTTACTTTACTGATATAAGGTATCGTACGCGAGCTTCTCGGATTTACTTCGATAACGTAAAGTTCGTTGTTGTAGATCAAATATTGTATGTTGACAAGACCGACGGTGTGAAGATTTACCGCGAGTTGCTTAGAACATTCTTCTATTCTCGCCAACATTTCGTCGCCAATATTCCATGACGGATATACCGCGATAGAGTCGCCCGAGTGAATACCCGTACGTTCGATATGCTGCATAACGCCCGGGATCAATATATCCTGTCCGTCGCAGATAGCGTCAACTTCTATTTCTATACCCATAAGGTACTTGTCGATAAGCACGGGATTTTCTATCTTCTGCGCCAAAATGACGTCCATATATTCGATGACGTCCGCGTCGGAATAGCAAACCGTCATATTCTGTCCGCCCAAAACGTAGGACGGTCTGAGCAAAGTCGGATAACCGATCTCGTTGGCTACTTTCAAAGCCTCTTCCTTGGTCATTATCGTAAAGCCGTTAGGACGCTTGATATTGAGTCTTTCGAGCAGTTCGTCAAACTTTTCTCTATCCTCCGCCATATCGATGTATTCCGCTTGCGTACCGAGAATTTTTATATTCTTCTCTTTGAGCATTTTGGTGAGTTTGATAGCCGTTTGTCCGCCGAACGCAACTACCACGCCGTAAGGATTTTCCGTCTTGATGATGGACATAACGTCCTCGTTGGTAAGCGGCTCGAAATAAAGCCTGTCCGCAGTGTCGAAGTCGGTAGATACCGTTTCCGGATTGTTGTTGACGATCACCACTTCATAGCCTTTGCGTTTCAATGCCCATACGCAGTGAACGGACGCGTAGTCGAATTCAATACCCTGACCTATTCTGATAGGACCTGAACCGAATACTATTACTTTCTTCTTGTCGCTCTTTTTGTTTTCAATAAACTCTTTGGCTTCGTTTTCGTCGTCAAAGGTCGAATAGAAGTACGGCGTCATTGCCGCAAACTCTGCGGCGCAGGTGTCTACCATCTTGTAAGACGCGTATCTTACGTTTTTGATCTTCTGTCCGCTGAATTCTTCTATCGTGCTGTCCAAAAAGCCCATTTTCTTGGCTTTGAGATAAAGCTCGTCGGTAAGTTTCTCATTTTTGAGCGCGTTCTGCATATCGATGAGTTTCTTGAATTTATTTAAGAACCATCTGTCTATTTTAGTAACGTCGAAAATAGTGTCTACGCTTACTCCTCTCTTCAAGGATTCGTAAACCACGAAAATTCTTTCGTCGTCAACGTCGTAAAGTTTTTCGGCGAGTCTTTCGTCCGAATACTTTTCAAACTTCTTGTCGTTGAGCGTATTATGCGAAATTTCCGCTCCTCTTACGGCTTTCATTATAGCTTGCTCGAAAGTAACGCCGATAGCCATAACTTCGCCCGTCGCTTTCATCTGAGTGCCGAGCTTTCTGCTTGCGTAGAAGAATTTGTCAAACGGCCATTTTGGGAATTTGACGACTACGTAGTCGATAGACGGCTCGAAACAAGCGAACGTGTTGCCCGTTACGGCATTGCGTATCTCATCAAGCGTGTATCCTATCGCTATCTTTGTAGCGACTTTCGCTATCGGATAACCGGTAGCCTTTGACGCGAGCGCGGAACTTCTGCTGACACGGGGATTTACCTCGATGACCGCATACTCGAAAGAATCGGGGTTGAGCGCAAACTGACAGTTGCAACCGCCCTCAACTTTCAACGCTTCTACTATCTTCAAAGCCGCGCTTCTAAGCATTTGATATTCTTTATCCGCAAGAGTGACCGCAGGAGCGATAACTATACTGTCTCCCGTATGCACGCCGACCGGATCGAAGTTTTCCATACTGCACACGGTGATGGCGTTGCCCTTGCTGTCTCTTATTACTTCAAACTCTATTTCTTTCCAACCGCTTATACATTTTTCTACCAAGATCTGATGTATCGGCGACGTTCTAAGACCGTTTTCCGCGATCTCCAAAAACTCGTCCTGCGTATATGCGATACCGCCGCCGCTGCCGCCGAGCGTGAATGCCGGACGTATGATAACGGGCAAACCTATTTCTTCGGCAACGCGCAACGCGTTTTCTATATCGTTGACGACTTCAGACGGAATGGTCGGCTCGTTGATCTCGGCAAGAGTGTCCTTAAAGCTCTGTCTGTCTTCCGCTTTATCTATCGTATCGGGTCTTGCGCCCAACAAAGTCACTCCCATTTTATCAAGGAAACCGTCCTTTGCAAGCTGCATACTAAGCGTAAGTCCCGTCTGACCGCCGAGCGTGGAAAGCAAGGAGTCGGGTCTTTCTTTTTCTATTATTCTTTTGACCGTAGTCAAAGTCAAAGGTTCGATATAAATCCTGTCTGCAACGGCGTTGTCCGTCATTATCGTAGCAGGGTTTGAGTTGACCAACACGACTTCAAGTCCCGCTTCTTTCAACGCTCTGCAAGCCTGCGTGCCCGCATAGTCGAATTCAGCAGCCTGACCAATTACGATAGGTCCGGATCCTATTACCATTACTTTATGTAAATTCTTATTGAGCGGCATTATTTTCTTCCCTCCATATTCTCCATAAATCTGTCAAACAAGTATCCCGTATCAAGCGGACCGGCGCAAGCCTCCGGGTGGAACTGCACCGAGAAGACGTTGGAATTTTGATAGTCTATTCCCTCGCACGTGCCGTCGTTGACGTTGATAAAACTCATCTTTGCGGTCTTTGGCAAAGAGTCGTTGTCGACTGCGTATCCGTGATTTTGCGTAGAAACGTAAACTCTTCCCGTATTGACGTCTTTGACGGGTTGATTGCCTCCTCTGTGTCCGTATTTGAGTTTGTAAGTCTTAGCTCCCTGCGAAAGCGCAAGCATCTGATGACCTATACAAATTCCGAACATAGGGATCTTGCTCTCGACAAGTTTTCTGACCTGTTCGATCGCGTATACGTTCTCTTCGGGATTGCCCGGACCGTTGGACAGCATTATTCCGTCCGGCTTGAATTTTATTATTTCCTCCGCGGAAGTGTCGTACGGGAATACCGTAACCTCGCAACCGCGTTTTGTGAGTTTTTCGATAATATTGCGCTTGATACCGTAATCCATCAACGCTACTCTTTTCTTGGGCTTGTCCGTATTGCAAACTACTCTCTTTTCCTTGCAGGACACGCTTGCGACCGCGTCTTTTATGATATAAGAATCCAGTTGCGCCTTCTTTTCTTTGGAAAGAGTCGGCTCGCTCGTGATAATGCCGTTGAGCACGCCGCTTTCTCTGACGATCTTGGTCAACTCTCTCGTATCGATACCGCAGATACCGACAACGCCGAGTTTTTTAAGCATATCGTCAAGTTTACCCTGACTTCTGAAATTGGAAGGGGTATCGCAGATATCTCTTACGATATATCCCTTTACGAAACTGTTGTTGCTCTCGAAGTCTTCTTCGATCACGCCGTAATTGCCTATAAGCGGAAAAGTTTGACAAACGATCTGACCGTAATAGCTAGGATCAGTCAACGTCTCCAAATAACCGGTCATTGCCGTGGTGAAGACTACTTCGCCGATAACTTCGCCTTCCGCGCCTATCGATTCGCCCTCAAATACTTTACCGTTTTCGAGAATAAGATAAACTTTTTTCATACTACCTCTTTGTTTAGTTTAGTCGTGTTGTTTTATTGATATTATTTTTTGCGCTACTTGCTTTTTTGACATACGCATATCCATAGCGTTTTTTTCAATGTATCTGTGCGCTTCTTCCTCGCTCATTCCCTCTAAGGCGATAAGAATACATTTTGCTCTGTCGACAAGTTTGAGTTCTTCCAACTTGTCTTGCAATCTTCTGTTGCTTTGAATGATATTGTTCATTCTGTTGTGGTTGGCGTACATCGCTTTGAGCGTCTTGAATATGCCTTCCTGCGAAATGGGTTTGCTCATCACCACAACGCCGTAGTCTTCGACTTTCTCCTCGACGGCTTCGCATATATCCGATCTTACCAACATAAGTACGCTCATCGTGGTGTGCTCCGCCGCATATATCGCAAGATCTTGACCGTACTCGTCTACCAACGGAGCGTTGATTATCAAAAGCGCGAATTCCTGCTCGCCTATCAGCTGTCTTGCTTCTATGCCCGAATATGCCTGCGTGATATGCCCGTATCCGACTTCCCCCAAAATGGCGGAAAACTTCGTTGCATATTCGACTGTCGACACGATTAGCGCGCTTGGCATTGAGCAATCTCCATTGATTATACTATAAATTTTCCGTCTGTCAAAATACTTTTTACGTATTTTTTCGACATTTTATCCGAAAATCAGATTTTCGGGAAATACTCTCTTGTGATAAACTCGTCTTTATCCTTTGAGAGCGAATACCTTGCGTATTCTTCGCTCTTGTATGCGAGGAATTTTTCCAAAGTCTTTTTGGGTACGTATCTTGCGATAAAATCGCTCGACTTAGCGACTTCGATCGCTTTGACTAGATCTTCGGGAAGAGTATCCACTTCGCCAAGATCGAATATGTCCGCCTCTTTATCAAGTTTCATCTTCTTCTCGATGCCTTCCGCCCCTGCGTTGAGCAACAACGCGTAGGCAATATAAGGATTGCAAGACGGATCTGCCGAACGCAACTGCATATTCGCCCAACCGTTTTGTTTGATCCTTATAAGTTGAGAGCCGTTGGAATAAGACCACGCTATCTTGTTGTAAGCCTCAATTTCTTCGTTGTTTTCCAATCTCTCGTAAGAATTTATCGTCGGATTGAGGAAGAGCGCCATTTCCTTTGCCCTCGCCAAAATACCCGCTACGAAACTCTCCGCCTGAGCGGGCGTAGACTGCAAAGCGGGCGAAAACAAATTCGCGCCGTCTTTGAGAAGCGTAAGATTGATATGAAGTCCGCTTCCTATCTCGTCTTTGAGCGGTTTAGGCATAAAAGACGCGTGAAGTCCGTTCATAGTAGCGACTGCTTTTACGACAGTCTTGAAAGTGATAAGGTCGTCCGCAGCCATAAGCGCGTCGTTTATCTTAAAACATATCTCGTTCTGTCCCGGTCCTCTCTCGTGGTGAGAAGATATAGGTTTGATGCCCATTCTCTCCAACGTAAGACAGATATCTCTTCTCACGTTTTCGCCCCTATCGTAAGGAGCTACGTCGAGATAGCCGGCTCTATCGTGCGGAATGAGCGTAGGCATAGCCTTTTCGTCAAGATTGAATAGATAAAATTCGCAATCGCTGCCTATCTGACAGGAAAAGCCTAGAGAGGCGAGTTTGTTCTGCGCCAAAGCAAGCATTCCCCTGCCGTCGCCGTCAAACGCTCTGCCGTCCGTATGTCTTATCTTACAAAAAAACCTCACTACGCTACCGTGCTGGGGTCTCCAAGGCAACAGTTGGATAGTTGAGGCGTCGGGATAAAGCAACAAGTCGCTTTCTTCGGGGTCTACAAAACCGTCTACCGAATAGGCTTCAAAAGAAACTCCTTTCTCAAAAGCGTTCTGCAATTCGTCGGCAATGATGGATATGTTTTTGATATTTCCGAAAGGGTCGCAAAACGTCAGTTTGACGAATTTGACGTCGTTGTCTTTTACAAAATCCAAAACTTCTTTAACAGTTTGACTCATAATTTCACGAGTGTACTCCAATATTTTTATAATTATAGCACACTAATTGCCAAATAT